>NZ_JANJEP010000009.1:0-168238 GCF_044778325.1 Acinetobacter sp. BD54
CCATCTCATCATCAAATTCATCACTTAAAGCAATCAACCTAATCACAAGTAACTGTTTTTCAACAAGTTTATATCTGCATCACCGCCGATGGATGTGCATTATAGACCATTAATAACCCTTTGCAAGCGAAAATTAAAATTTAATGACTCGAGCGTTTATTTTTAAATCAATACCAATATTAAGCCTTTGTTTTATATTGATAATTATTTTAATTTTTTATTTTTGACTTAAATAAGCCAGTATCATGCTCGATAATTCTCGCTTAAGTTGTTGTTCTGAGACAAGAAAATTGTTTTGGCTTACATAACGCATCATCGTAAAAAGCGTACTATTAATAATTACAAAGGACTTATGCTTCACCTGTTCGAAGTCCCATTGATGAGGATTTCTACTGAATGTATATAGCCCTACTTCAAAAAAATGCTTTTCTAAAATCTGAGCAGCTTGCGAATGACTATAGTCATGCCAGTGTTTCAGCACTTCTATAAAAAATCCATGATCGGCTTTTAATGCATTAAATCCCAACTCTATTGCTAAGGGAATGAGCAGCTCTAAAGGAATATTTCCTTGTCGCACAACTAATTCTTTAAGTTGTTGCCCCAGCAATTCGCTTTTACGGCGCAATAGTTCTTCTATGATTTGATCTTTATTCTCAAAGTATTGGTAAATCGACCCAACACTTACTCCAGATTTCTCTGCAATTTTAGGCGTCGTCGTATGTAGTAATCCATACTGGGCGATACACTGCTGTGTCGCCTCTAAAATATGGTCAACAATAATTTTTGAACGCTGTTGCTGTGGGGATTTTCTCATCGTTTTTTTATTCGTTAAATGCGAATTGAATGCGAATAATTATTCATATTAGCCTATTTATTATTCAGTTCAATAAGTAAGTAACGATATGCAAATGATTAGCCCGACTCGACTTGCTTCTTTTAATGATATGCAAGACAGTAATTTCTTTACTCAGTTTTTAAATATCTGTTGTGGAAAACCTGTACAACCAAACTATAAAGAATATGTGTCTTTACAACATGCTCTTTATGAAGGGGATATTGAAATGGATAAGGTGATTGATTGGGTTATGCAAAGTCCCAAAGATCACCGAATAATTTTTGAGAAGATATTATTTCAAGGCCGTGATGAACTCTCTGAGCTTATACCTACTGAGTTAGAAAATTTCTTTAATTACATTGAACAAAAACCTGATTGGTTAGACCAACAACAAATTGATGAGGCTGTTAAATTTACCCATCGTTTAGGAATAAATAATGGTTTTATTCTTAGAGACTTATCCTTAATGGCGGGATATTTATATCCGGGATTTAATCAACCGCTAATTTTAACGGGTGCATTAAAGAAAGAAGCGGGAACACGTTTAGCAGAAACCACAAAATGGTGGGTGGATATTACTGAACCTCAAGGGCTTTCTCGTTTGAGTGCAGGTTTTACGTCAACGATTTATGTTCGCTTTATTCATGCACTCGTTCGACGGCAATTAAAAAAGTCTGACCGTTGGGATAGTGAGATTTGGGGAATTCCGCTTAATCAATTTGATTTAGCAATGACTAATTTGGCTTTTAGCAGTGTCGTTTTACTCGGTATTAGAGCTTTAGGTATATGGCCAACAAAACAAGAGGCAAAGAGTTTTTTACATTTCTGGCGTTATGTTGGTTGGTTAATGGGTATTGATGAAAAATGGCTTATTCAGTCTGAACCTGAGGGTTGGAGGTTACTTTACTGGATGCAGTTTGCTCATCCTCGCTCCGATCACAGCAGTATTGAATTAGGATTGAGCTTGTCGAAAGAACCTTTTGAGAGAAAATATCTGCATTTACGCTCTTTACAGCAGAAACTTGCTTATCGACAACATTTAGAACTTACCCAATTTTTTATTGGTAAGAAAAGAATGAAACTACTCGGATTGCCTCAGCAATCTGCCTCATGGTTTGCTTATTATTTAATTGTGCGTAATTTACTACTTTATAATGGCGCAAAGCTTTCACCAAAAGTTGAAAAGTTTTTATCTAAATCAGGCCGTAATATACAAAAACTTGGCTTAACACTTTATCAGAATCAAGGTAAGGCAAAAACCTTAGCAAGTATGCATCAATAATTCTGGAATCTAAAAAGCAAAAAATGGAAGCCCGTTATCCAGACTTCCATTTTCAACTATTAAGAACCTTATTGAGCTGATGAACTATGCATTTCAGCGTGATTCATTTGCTCATGTGACTCCATCATCTGCTTCTTTTTTTGACTTGGCATGTAGTCAGGCTCATTGTTGATGGCCAAGTAAAAAATAATCATAAACAATACGCTCAAGATAGAAGCCACAATAAGTAACTTCCATCCCCACCAAGACTGTTCAGGCGATAATTTATTAGTCATTTCATTTCTCTCATTAAATTAATAATTTCAGTTCTTTAATTCGCTAAAGCTTATTAAAACTTCATACTCATACGAACCCAGTAATTTCTTCCGATATTGTTAAACTGCTCTTCGCTCGCAAATCCAAAGCCTGCACTACCCGCTTTATTTAAGTGTTCGGTATAGGTCTTATCTAATACGTTATCAATGCCAACAGAGACATCAATATCTTTACGAAGGTTATAACTTCCATTTAAAGAAAGTGTTGAAAAACCTTTACTTGGTTTTAGGTCATATCCCACGATATTTCCTTGATGTAGACTCACACGGTTTTGCTCAGCCACAGCTCGCCATAACAGACCTAAATTATATTTATCAGCCACATAGCGAATATTTAAACGACCTTCTAAAGGTGAAATTTGAGGTAGAGGTTTGTCATCTGTGGTGTTTTTGCCCCACGCATACATCGCACTCAAATCTGCCTGAATACGGTCAGTGAATTGGTACCCAATACCCGCTTCTGCACCAGCGATGGTTGCATCGACATTTTTGGCTCCCGCAGTAATATCATGGCTCATATCATGTCCATCCATTCCCATACTTGGGTGATGGTGGTAACTCATTAATATGTAGTCATCTACTAAACCTGCATAGGCAGAAGCCCATGTGTTTAAAGCACCATGTTGTTGCTGAAAACCCAGGTCCAACTGTAGTGTTTTCTCAGGATTCACACCGTTAAAAGTATTGGTTGAACCCGCATTACCATGTTTAGGCGAGAAAAGTTCCCAATAATCAGGCATACGCTCTACATAACCTAAACCAATATAACTTTTTAGGTCATGCTCAGGATGTTGATTTTCCCAGCGAACAAATGCGCTTGGCAAAGTCTTTTCAAGCTTCGTGTTAAAGCCTTTTGCTTGAGAATCGGTACGTTCATCTTCAACTGTGACTCGATCTAAACGTGCACCTGTAACCAGCTTATTTTGATCGTTCCATTGATAGCCGAGTTCGCCAAAAGCACCGTATGATTGAAAACGCATATCTTGACGATATGGAACATTCATAGAAGGCATTGTTGGCGATGACATACTGCCGCCATGTTTATTAAATTGAGAGTCAACGCCTGTGATCAAACTCCATTTGTTCCATTCAGAAGTCATTGCCAAACGTGAGTTTAATGTACGGCGTGTCACTTGCATGGCCATTGCATTTGGCATCAGCATGGTCATACCACCATGATTCATTTCAACTAATGGTGGTGTACGCAAGCTAAAGTTATCCATAATATGGTCGTTATAGCTATAGTTCACCTGCCCTTCAATTTTCTTGATCACATCAGTGATATTTTTCTTTTCAAAACGAAGCCCTAAACTTTCACGCGCAAATTGAGATCCGTCCATTGAACGTCCAGCATAAAGCGATTCACCATCAGATTTTCCACCCGTGATTTCGACCCACGTGTTTTCATCTGGAGTAAAGCCAAGCGCTACATCAGCATTCCACTTTTTCCATGCTGATGGCACGGTATTGCCATCACCATCTTGATAACTATTCGATTCTGAACGGTTGGCATTTAAACGGATATATTTTTTCTCATCGCCAACAGCCGCTTCAATATTATGGTCAATACGCCCATATGAACCTAGCAAGACACTCGCTTGACCGCGATAGGGTTTTTCAGAGATAAGCTTTTCAGGCTGACGTTCAAATAGAACTGTTGCAGCTGAACCAGTATTGGCATATTGAACCGTTTGTGGTCCCTTAATCACAGAAATCCGGTCATAACTTTCTGGTGAAATATAAGAAGTTGGAGCATCCATTCGGTTTGGGCAGGCACCCAAGTTCTCTGTGCCATCCGTTAGAATTTTAATACGTGAACCAAACATACCCCGGAATGTCACATCACCATTTGTTCCACCGCTTTGAATTGAATTAAAACCCATAATACTTTGCAGATAGTCTGCGCCATCTGTAGCAGGTACTGGCTGAATCGGTTGCTTTGGGTCTGCATGTACGATCAGACCATTTGCATCGTTGCCTTGCTGTGCTGTAACAACAATAGGTGCTAATGAGTGAAGCGCTTTGGTATCGGCATCATTTATTTCTGATTCGGCAAACACTAGACCCGAATGAGAGACAGCAAGCATCGCAACCCATAAAGGTTGTAGTAAAAATTTAGAATGTGGCATTTTTTATACGCTCTAAAACATAAATAAAGTGATATCGAAGTCAGTTAAGACCCCAACAAAAATTGCTTTTATTTATGCAAATAGAGGCGGCGCACGTCCTTGCGGGAGTAGGAAAAGTCGCTGTAGCGCAAAGTAAACATGCCGGAAAGCTTGTTGATACGCGACTAAGCGAACTTGTATACGAACAAGCACCTCTTTTACGCCAAATTCAGGTGGTAAAACCAAATTGGCATAAACGGTACAATATTGACACTGATGGTTTGCATCATGGTGATCATGATGGTCAGGTACTTGCGCCTGTTCGATATGATGCTGGTGATGTGAATGGTGCATGGCATGTGACATGGCTTCCGTCTGTGCTTTTGGTTTAAGCAAAGCACGGGTAATAGTTTCACAGACCGGAGCAATTTGATATTGCTTCGGTAATAGCGGCTGTAGAAATACCGCAATCTGTAAAAATACTGCTGCACAGGCAAGCAGCAAACCACTACGAAAAACCAAAAATCACATCCACACTATATTGGTGTTTGAAAAATATTAACGTTTTACCGCAACTTTTTCACGTTCGCGTTGGCGAACAATTTTTTCGACTTTTTCACGCGCACGCTGACGCTTAAGTGGCGACAAATAATCCACAAACAATTTGCCATTTAAGTGATCCATTTCATGTTGGATACAAACAGCGAGAAGTCCGTCAGCTTCTATCTCAAATGCTTGACCTTCAAGGTTAATTGCCTCAATTTTCACGCGTGACGGGCGATCAACTTTGTCGTATATTTGTGGCACTGATAGACAGCCTTCTTCGTACGGCTGCGTCTCTTCAGTCAGCGGAGTTACTTTGGGGTTAATGAAAACCATAGGTTCATCTTTAGATTCAGACAAATCCATGACGATAAGCTGAATATGACGATCGACCTGAGAAGCTGCTAAACCGATACCTGGTGCCGCATACATGGTTTCAAACATATCTGCTGCAAGTTGACGAATTTCATCAGTAACTTCTTCAACGGGCTTAGCAATGGTACGAAGACGGGGATCAGGAAAACTTAAAATAGGTAATAAGGCCATACTGTCGTCCTCACTTATGCCATTGATTGAAAAACCAAATGAAGGAAATACTTCATCGAAAAATTGTGTGTAAGCCGCCCATTATAACGCAACTGCACACATAATTTTTAGGAATTATCATAATGAAAAAGGTTTTTAACGGCATGGTTAATTTTCATGCCTTGGGGATAAAGAAGCATTTACTTGCTTTGGCGCTCTGTACAGGTGTCGCAATCGGTACGATAGCAGAGGTTCATGCAACCAGTCCGAACCATAATCCACCCTCCCTTAAAAGTAATGCACCCAATGTATATGTTGTAAAGCGTGGGGATACTTTATGGGATATTTCAGGACATTTTCTAAATAAACCATGGCGTTGGCCTGAAATCTGGGCGAGCAACCAACATGTTAAAAATCCACACTGGATCTATCCGGGTGACCGATTACTATTATGTAGCCTAGATGGGCGTCCTTTAGTCGGTAAAGATGAGGGTGACGGCTGTGTCGGTATTATTCGCCGCTATACAGGTCAAACCACAAACCTGCAACCACAAGTTCGCGTCGAAGCATTAAATAATAGCGTTCCGGTTATTCCACTTGAACATATTAAACAGTGGTTAGAGAACAGTACTATTTTACCAGCCGACTCAATTACCAACACACCTTATATTGTTGGTACAGCCGATCAACGTGTACTTGCAGGAAAAGGCCAGACTATTTATGCACGAGGACAAGGCTTAATTAATGGGCAACGTTATGCAGTCTACCGAGAAGGTGAACCTTACTATTTCACAGACAATAAAGGTAAAAAGCATAGTTTAGGGATTGAGTTACTACAGGTTGCTTCAGGTGTTGCGGTATCTTCTGAAAAAGATATTACTACATTAGAACTAACAGATAGTTATAACGCTGAAGTACGTCGTGGCGATCGTGTTATGCCTGAAGAGCAAGCTACTTTGCCAACATTATTTTACCCAGTAGATGCGAAGCAAGTGACGGATGGTGGCAAGATTATTCGTGTCATGGGTTCAATTGGTAGAGCTGCAAAAAATAGTGTAGTGACTTTGGACCGCGGTACAACCCAGGGCGTTCAAGTAGGCCAAGTTTTTGATATTACTCAACAAGGTGAATCAATTCGCGACCCTAAAACCAAAGAAGTAATTCAACTTCCTGGCCAACAAATTGGCAGTCTAATGGTTTTTAGAACTTTTGATCAGCTAAGTTATGCTTATGTTTTAGAGAGCGATTTACCAATTAAGGTTGGTTCAAGCATTCAGCCACCTCAATTTAATGATTAATGCTGGATGTACCTTTTACAATGCTCACTCAACTTTCTTCACACCACTACCACACACTTAAAGTGTGGTATTTGGCGCAGCACTCTTTAGTCAGCTTTAAAAAAATTATTGATTATTTTGGAAATTGTGAAAAAGCCACTCAACCTGATGGTTTAGCAAAGTGGTCCTCTCTAGGGCTACATGCTAATCACTTAAAACGTGTAAGCGAGTTTCAAACACCCCAAGGTCAGACGCAGTTTGAACAACTTGTACAACAAGTTGTTCAACATACGGATTTTATTTTAACGGCAGGTGACTCAGGCTACCCCTCTCAATTACTTCCTTATACAGATTATCCACCTATTATTTTTGGGAAAGGTCAAGCGCAAGCTTTATTGCAACCTCAGATTGCGATTGTCGGTAGCCGAAAACCAAGCCCACATGGACGACAGGTCGCTTATGATTTTGCTTACTACTTAAGTGAAAAGGGCTTTTTCATTAGTAGTGGTCTGGCTTATGGCATTGATGAAGCCGCACATCAAGGTGCATCTACTCATCAACGTACCATTGCAGTGACGGGTACGGGCTTAGACACTACTTATCCAGCTCAAAATAAAAAACTTGCAGAACATATTTTGGCTCAAAACGGCGCCATTATTACTGAGTTTTTACCGGGTACACCGCCATTACAACAGCATTTTCCACGTAGAAACCGAATTGTCAGCGGTTTGAGTTTAGGCGTTTTGGTGGTAGAAGCGACATTAAAAAGTGGCTCACTCATCACGGCCAATAAAGCTGCTGAACAAGGTAAAACCGTATTCGCGATTCCGGGCCATATTTATAGCGAGTTTCATCAAGGATGCCATCAACTTATCCGTGAAGGTGCAATTTTAATCGACCATCCTGAACAGATTATTGAGGATCTTGCTTTACCAACCCAATGGCAAAGTCAGCAACAAAATCAAACTGAAGAAGCTAATACGAATACTCCAGAAATTCCTGAGCATTTGATTGACCTTTATCAGTCTTTAGACTGGGTGGGACAAAATATTGACCAACTTGTAGTTCACCATAATATTCCAGTTTCTGAACTGACCTCTTCACTAATGGAACTAGAACTACTCGGTTTATGTATGCAACAATCAGGGCTGTATTTACGTTGTCGTTCTTAGTATTAGAGCGCACAATAGCAATTCTGTTTGATTGAAAGGAAAGTATTACCATGATTACGACCTCAGTGACCGAAGCAGCCGAATGTTTACAACAAGGTCAAGTTTTGGCATATCCAACTGAGGCAGTCTGGGGACTAGGCTGTGATCCATTTAATGAACAAGCTTTTCAAAAAATTCTTGAATTGAAACAGCGCCCTATTGAAAAGGGCGTCATTTTATTGGCTGGCCATATTAGTCAAGTAGAACATCTACTAACTTCCTTACCGCAAACTACTCAGCAAGAAATTATTGATTGCTGGACAAACCATCAACCCTCAGAAAGAGCCACAACTTGGCTATTACCTGCTGATCAACACATTCCTTCATGGATTAAAGGCGAGCATCCTCTTGTTGCAGTACGTGTAACGACACATCCTTTATGTGTCGCTTTATGCAATGCTTTTCATGGTTTTATTGTATCGACGAGTGCCAACCCTAGTGGACAAGAACCTGCACATTCTTTACAAGATGCCTGCCAATACTTTGGTTCACAATTAAATTATCTCAATGGTGATTTAGGCCAAAGCCAACAGCCAAGCCGCATCATTAACGCCTTAACTGGTGAAGTGATACGCCCTTAATTCCAGACAAAAAAAAGCTCAGTTATATAGGGATAACTGAGCATAAAAAAGGATGGGTATATACCACATCCAGAGGGTTTGGATATCTCTGGAACGAAAGAAAAATTGCTTAAAAGAGCATCTTTCGTAGTGGTCGCTATTATGTGGCAAGAGGCTTAATGTGAGAAATATATTATTTCTCTAAAAAAAGCATGAAAAGTGTAGGGAATTTGGCGTTTTTAGCAGTTGAATTAAAATTATATTAATATTTTTATTGGCCTTTTTTAATATTTATGTTACACAATCTTTTTATAAATATATTTATAAATCATATAGAAAAGCTTAGATTGATAAAAAACTGGCATATTTTCATTACTTTTTTTAAAAATATGCCATAGTTTTTTTATGATTCTTAATTTTGCTCTGGCAAAAGATCTGATTTTTTAGAATTAACCTTCTTTTGTGCCATGATAATGCCCACAAGAATCATAATTCCGCCGAAGGTGTGATATATGGTCCATTGTTCAGATAACCAGATACTTGCAATAATGGCTGTGAACACTGGCACAAGATTCATAAAGATACTGGTTCTATTTGGCCCAAGTTGTTGTACGGCTAACATCCAAACTAACGGCGCAATGAGTGAAGCAAATACACCGGCATAAATTGCACTTGGCGCATTTTGTGCATTTAAGGCATCCAGACCAAACCAGAAAATTAAAGGAAGATGGAACAGCACGGAAAACCCAATCTGAACGTATAAGCTTGTCATAATTGGAAGTGGGAGCTGCCATTTCTTTAAGAAAACTCCATAAAATGCATAGAAGAATACGGCAATAATCATCAATGCATCGCCAAGGTGCCCGCCACCACTTAAAAGCTTATTAATATTTCCTTGGGACATAACGTATAGCAGACCAGCAAAAGACAAAATACTGCCAAAAACTGCAAAGCGATTAGGCACATCTTTTAAAATGGCAAGCGAAACAAAGATCGTAAAGATGGGAATAAATGCATTCACAATCCCCATATTGGTTGCACTAGTATAATGGGCAGCCGTATAAGCCAAGCCTTGATAAAGCACCATCCCAAATGCACTTAACACAGCAAGCTTAGGTAAATAGGGTATTACTAGTCGTCTTTGTCTCCAAACAGACAAAAACATAAATGGAGTCAAAATAATAAAAGCAATTAACCACCGATAAAAGCTAATGCTTACCGGAGAAATATAGTCCGAGACATAGCGGGTGACTACAATATTTAAAGACCAAATCAGTACTGCCAGAATGGGAAAAATAAATGCCCATTTGTGATATTTCATGACCTGACTCATAGTAATACACCAACTACAAAAGAGACTTTATTTTGAAGAATGTCTTAATAAATTGAAATATCGCATTTCCGACATTGATATTGAACTTAAGACATCATTTATTTTTTAAAATAATGTCCAAGCTTTCATGGCGTGTTCTACCACTTTATGTAATTGTTCGGTACTTGCACCATCTCTAGCCTGAATGGTAAGCCCCTGAATAACAGTCGCATAAAAATCTGTCATTTCTTGTAGAGGGGCACTAATAGGCAAATCGCCCTGCTCTACACCTTGTTCAAGACGTTTTAATAACTTTTCTTTAGTCTTTATTCGCTTATCTAAAAGATTTTGCTGTACCTCTTGTGTGGCATCAGAACAGTTCATAGCAGCGACTACCAACATACAGCCAGCTGGCTTATTGGGTTGAACCAATCGTTTTACATTGTCATAAAGATATAACTCAAAAGCGATTTTTGCAGTTTTTGCCTCTAAAAATATTGTTTCAATAGGACATGCTTCATGAGCGAGATAATAGTCAATACTTTTGTAAAACAAACCTGCCTTATCGCCAAAAGCACTATATAGGCTAGGCGCTGTAATTTCTAAAGCATGTGTTAAGTCACTAATAGAGGTTGCTTCATAGCCATGTTCCCAAAAAAGTAACATAGCTTTCTCTAACACTTGCTGCTCATCAAAGCATTTAGGGCGTCCACGCTTCTTTTTTAACGTGTCCTCATTAACAAGATCTGTTTCATGCCTATTTGTCATAAAGATCACATCTATTTTTATAACAATCGTTATTAAATTAATTGACGTTCAATTTTTTATCAACTATTTTATTTTCATAATGATCGTTAGTTAATTATAAATTTGCCTTTCTTCACTTCGAATTTAGCAAAGTAAGGATTTCTTTATGGACCAATCTACTACCTCTAAAGCACGACCCATGACTTCCACACAAGGGAGCTGGTTTGCTATTTTGGCTGTTGCCATCGCAGCCTTTGCCTTGGTAACGAGTGAATTTTTACCTGTTGGTGTCTTAAATAGCGTTGCAGCCGATTTACACATTTCTGTAGGTACAGCAGGTCTTATTATTACAGTACCCGGCATTATGGCAGCGATTGCAGCCCCACTATTACCCGTTTCAGTAAAGCAACTCGACCGCCGTTATGTGCTTATTTTACTGACTGCTATTATGGTGATTGCCAATACCATTACGGCTTTTGCAGAAAACTTTCATGTTCTATTGTTGAGCCGTTTGATTTTAGGGATTTCAATTGGTGGCTTCTGGGCAACAGCAATTGCCTTAAGCGGTAAGCTAGCACCTGCAAATTTACCTATTGCCAAAGCAACTGCTGTAGTAATGGCTGGTGTAACTTTCGCCACTGTACTAGGTGTACCGATTGGAACATGGTTAAGTGAGTTTTATGGGTGGCGCAGTGCCTTTGGAATTACAGCTGCTATCGGTCTTGTTGTATTAGTGCTTCAGCTTATTTTCTTACCAAAACTTTTACCAGAGTCAGCAATACATATTCGTGATTTACCTGCATTATTACGCACACCTAAAGCACGTAGCGGCATGCTTATTGTTTTATTAATTGGGCTTGCTCACTTCTGTGCATACAGTTATTTAGCCCCTTTCTTTAAAAATGTAGCCGGGTTTAATGGCACAACTATTAGCTCATTATTATTGCTTTACGGAATAGCCGGTATTTTTGGAAATGCATTTGCAGGGTACAGTGGTAATTTAAATGTTCGATATACCTTAGCTTTCGTTGGAACATGTTTTGCCATCGTATTCTTTGGCTTCCCAATCTTTGCTATCCATGAGTTTGGTGCCATTGTCCTTACCGCATTATGGGGCTTCGCATTTGGTGCCTTCCCTACCTCTGCCAATATTTGGATGTTTGTACACGCACCTCATGCTGTAGAAAAAGGTATGCCGCTTTTTGTTGGTATGTTCCAAGTCATGATTGCTACAGGGTCATTATTAGGTGGTTATGTAGTTGATCATTTCAATGAAAATACTTTAATTTATGGGGTATTAAGCTTCGTTGCCTTAGCTTTAATTAGTACATTTACCTTAGCCAAAGGTTTAAACAATCCCAAAGCAACATGTGAAAATTAGAATATTACTTAGAGTAGACCCATGAAAAATGAGGACCAACAATTTTCTTTATTAGAGAGTATAGAAGTTCATGAATTTCTATACGAGAAAAAAGATATTGTTCGTCCTCATGCTTCACTATGGGGAGATTTTAATTTTAGTTTAAATGGTATTTTAGAAATACAGGTAGAAGAGCAAATATACTTGTCTCCTCCAAGCTATGGGCTTTGGATTCCCCCTCAAACGGTTCATCAATCTACCCATATCGATCATAAAATTCATTATATCTGCATTCGTTTACACCCTCGGCTTTGCTCTATTTTAGGAGATATCTGCCGATGCTTTAGTATTCAGCCCTTCTTTCGAACCTTAGTTTTACAAATATTGGAACAGCAAAAACAAACGGAAAAGCCTGAATATTTAGAACATCTTTTACAGGTTTTATTCGATCAATTACAACAAGCACCCGCCTATTCTCATTATTTACCACAAACAAGGCATCCTGTTTTACTGCCAATTTTAGAAAAGCTTTCAGACCCATTACTTTTTAATCTCTCTTTACAGCAGCTACTTCAGAACTTTTCTGTCAGTGATCGTCATTTATTACGCTTAAGCCAACAAGAACTACAACTTTCACTATCCGAATGGCGTAATCGAGCCAAAATTGTTTACGCCATTCATCAGATCCGTCAAGGAACACCGATTAAACGCCTAGCATACGATTTAGGATATCAACACAGCTCAAGTTTTATCGAATTTTTTAAAAGATATACAGGCCAAACACCTGTTCAAATCAGAAATAATTAGATAGTAAAACTGCTTTTGTATATCTTTTTATTTTTTGAACACGAATATTATTGCACTACTCAAGAATAGCAGTTAAAACAAATGCGCTACTTGATATCAATTACAATCTTCAGGAAAGACTCATGACTCAATCTGTATATCATATTCCAGTAAAAGCTATTTCAGGCGAAACGGTTGACCTTGACCAATATAAAGGGAAAGTTTTATTAATCGTAAACACAGCGTCTAAATGTGGTTTAACTCCACAATACGAAGGTTTAGAAAAGCTGTATCAAGCAAAGAAAGATCAAGGTCTTGAAATCTTAGGCTTCCCTGCAAACAACTTTAAAGAACAAGAACCTGGTTCGGATGAAGAAATTCAACAGTTCTGCTCATTAAACTACGATGTTCATTTCCCACTTTTCTCTAAAATCTCTGTAGCTGGCGAAGATAAACATCCACTTTATCAAGCGCTAACAACAGCTCAACCAGAACGCATTGGAGAAGGTCCTTTCCGTGAGCGCTTAGAAGGTTTAGGTATTCCTACTAACCCTGCCCCTGAAGTGTTATGGAACTTCGAGAAATTCCTAGTAAATAAAAACGGTGAAGTTGTTGCGCGTTTTGCACCTAACTTAACAGCAGACGATGAACAAATTGTAAAGGCAGTTGAAGCAGAATTAGCTAAATAATTTTTGCATCAAACTAATAAAGGAGTGCTATAGCACTCCTTTTTTATTGTCTACTCAAAATGTTGTTCATTTGCAACAATACCTTATTTCTACATATTTTATGCATATAGTACCTACTTGCTTCAGTTGGTATTGTTTGTAGTTATGAAAAAAGTTTTACAAGGTGCATTTTTCCCATTTGTGATTTTTGCTTCAGGTATGTTGTTACTTGGATGTGATCAGGCACAAGACCACGCAAAGGAACAAGAATCCGTTCAGACTAACGATCAAATATCAGAACAAGCTGATGACTCTCAACAAGAAATCACAGCTACACAAAATAAAACTGAATTAAAAAATGGTAATGTTTTTTATATCGTTCGTGATGCCGCTAACTTACAGTTAAAGGCTGGCAACTATATCGAAAAGCTCAAGGACACTCAACTTGACGTTGAACAAGCTATTCAAGATAAAGATCAGCATGAGCTAAAAACAACTGTGACGACTTTGAAAGCACAGTTAGAAGGTTTAAACCAAGCTTTGCTTGGTTTAGATATCAGAAGTCAGGAAGTTGAAAATATTCGTCAAAGCCTATTACAGGCAAACCAGCAAGCTTTAAGTATGCCTTTATTAAATGGGAAATTAGAGCAAATTAATTTCGACCAAATTGAAAAGCAACTTAATACCATCCAAATGGATATGGTCAAGCTCGCTGCTATGATTATGGCAGGAGATGAAAAATCAGATTCAAAAACTGATTCTTAATTTTCTTTTTAGCAATAAAAAAAGCCACCGAAAGGTGGCTTTTTCAATCTCGAACCGCGTCTTATTGAGCGCGGTTTTTGATTTTACGGATAGTTTCAAGCTGTGCAGCGGTTTCTGCCAAGGCAGCCAACGCAGCAGCTGAGTCCAAATCACTCTTTTGGTTTGCAAGCAATTGTTCAGCATTTTTACGTGCTTCTAAAATTGCAGCTTCATCCAAATTGTCAGCACGGATTGCAGTATCTGCAAGAACCGTCACAACATGAGGTTGAACTTCTAAAACACCGCCAGATACATAGACGATTTCTTCTGTACCATTTTCCAACAGAACACGAATCGGGCCCGGTTGAAGCAAGGTTACAAGTGGAGCGTGACCAGGCAAAATACCAAGTTCACCACCTGCACCTTTCGCGATTAACATCGTCACTGCGCCAGAGTAAATTGACTCTTTAACACTTACGACATCACATTGCATAGTCGCCATGAGATGATCTCCTTAAATTAGAGTTTCTCAGCTTTAGCAATCACTTCGTCAATACCACCAACCATATAGAACGCTTGTTCTGGGATGTGATCGTATTCACCAGCTAATAGACCTTTAAAGCCACGAATCGTTTCTTTAAGTGGTACTAATTTACCAGGAGCACCAGTAAATACTTCAGCTACGTGGAATGGTTGAGAGAAGAAACGTTGGATTTTACGCGCACGGTAAACAACCAATTTATCTTCTTCTGCCAATTCATCCATACCCAAGATTGCGATGATGTCTTTAAGCTCTTTATAGCGTTGCAATACGTTTTGTACTGCGCGCGCAATTTCATAGTGCTCTTGACCAACAACTAATGGGTCTAACTGACGTGAAGTTGAGTCAAGTGGATCGATCGCTGGATAGATACCAGAAGATGCGATGTCACGGCTCAATACTACTGTTGCGTCTAAGTGAGCAAATGTAGTTGCAGGCGATGGGTCTGTTAAGTCATCGGCAGGTACATATACTGCTTGGATCGAAGTGATCGAACCAGATTTAGTAGATGTAATACGCTCTTGAAGAACACCCATTTCTTCTGCAAGTGTAGGTTGGTAACCTACCGCAGATGGCATACGACCTAACAATGCTGATACTTCAGTACCTGCAAGTGTATAACGGTAGATGTTGTCGACGAATAATAATACGTCACGACCTTTACCGTTTTCGTCTTTTTCATCACGGAAGTATTCAGCCATAGTCAAACCAGTTAACGCTACGCGTAAACGGTTACCTGGTGGCTCGTTCATCTGACCGTAGACCATTGCTACTTTGTCAAGAACGTTAGAATCTTTCATTTCGTGATAGAAGTCGTTACCTTCACGAGTACGCTCACCAACACCAGCAAACACAGATAAACCTGAGTGTGCTTTCGCGATGTTGTTGATCAATTCCATCATGTTAACGGTTTTACCAACACCAGCACCACCGAATAAACCAACTTTACCACCTTTCGCAAACGGGCAAAGTAAGTCAATTACTTTAATACCAGTTTCTAAAAGGTCAGTAGAAGCTGCTTGTTCAGCATAAGAAGGCGCTTGACGGTGAATCGGCAAACGTTCTTCAGTCGCAACAGGACCTGCTTCATCGATAGGACGACCTAAAACGTCCATGATACGGCCAAGAGTGGCTGTACCAACTGGAACAGAGATCGGTGCGTTTGTGCTAGTTACAGTAAGACCACGTTTAAGACCTTCTGTAGAACCCATTGCGATGGTACGAACAACACCATCACCAAGTTGTTGCTGAACTTCTAAAGTAGTTTCAGTACCGTCAACTTGGAGAGCGTCATAGATCTTTGGAACGCTTGTGCGCTCAAACTCGACGTCGATAACCGCGCCGATGATCTGAATGATACGACCGCTACTCATTGCTGTCTCCTCAATTCAAACTTAATAATGTTAAACGGCAGCGGCACCACCAACGATCTCAGAGATTTCCTGAGTAATCGCGGCTTGACGCAGCTTGTTATAGATGAGTTGTAAGTCTTTGATAAGCTGACCTGCGTTATCTGTCGCTGCTTTCATTGCGACCATACGTGCAGATTGCTCACATGCGACGTTTTCAATCACACCTTGATAAACCATAGACTCGATATAGCGAACTAATAAACCATTTAGCAATTCTTCTGCTTCTGGTTCATAGATGTAATCCCAACCATAAGTACGGTTGAGGTCATCGCCTTCTTCTGCTGGTGCTAAAGGAACAAGTTGCTCAACTTTAGGCTTTTGTGTCATTGCATTGACGAAACCATTTGATACGAGATAGATACGATCTAATTCGCCTTTATCAAATGCATCAAGCATAACTTGCACTGAGCCAGTTAACTGTTCCAAACTAGGGGCATCACCAATTTGAGTGGTTGCACCCAGCACTTTACCGCCGTAATTCTTAAAAAACGAAACCGCTTTTTGACCAATCAAAGCAAATTGAACTTCAATTGACTGCTCTTGTTGTGCTTTGACATGCTGCACAACTTTCTTGAACAAGTTAATGTTCAAACCACCTGCCAAACCGCGATCTGAAGATACAATGATGTAACCAACACGCTTAACTGGGCGGTCCACCATATAACGGTGTTTGTATTCAGGGTTTGCTTGTACCAAGTGAGCAATTACACGGCGCATATTATCGGCATACGGACGGCCCTGAGCCATGCGCTCTTGCGCACGACGCATTTTTGAAGCAGCTACCATTTGCATCGCGCGAGTAATCTTTTGCGTGCTCTTGATACTAGCTACTTTGGCGCGAATTTCTTTTAAATTTGCCATACGCTTAACCTAGTATTCGAAAGCCCTTTCGAGCTTCCGAAGGTTGATCCGTGAACCAAACTTAACTAAAACTGAACTTAGTAAGTTTGAGTCGCTTTAAAGCTTTCAATACCAGCTTTGATTGCTGCTTCGATGTCTTTGTTGTAGTCACCAGTTTCATCGATTTGTTTCATCAACGGAGCATATTCTGAACGGAAGTAAGCAATTAACGCAGCATCAAAGTCTACGATTTTCTTAACTTCTACGTCAGCCATATAGCCTTCGTTAGATGCATAAACAGAAACAGCTTGGTCAGCAATTGAGTAAGGAGCATATTGTTTTTGCTTCATTAACTCAGTTACACGTTGACCATGTTCAAGTTGTTTACGAGTTGCTTCATCAAGGTCAGAAGCAAACTGAGCAAACGCAGCCAATTCACGGTATTGCGCTAAAGCGGTACGAATACCACCAGACAATTTTTTGATGATCTTAGTTTGAGCAGAACCACCAACACGAGATACAGAGATACCCGCGTTCACAGCAGGACGGATACCTGCGTTGAATAATGATGTTTCTAAGAAGATCTGACCGTCAGTAATCGAAATTACGTTTGTTGGTACGAATGCAGATACGTCACCTGCTTGAGTTTCAATAATTGGCAATGCAGTTAAAGAACCAGTTTTACCAGTTACTGCGCCATTAGTGAATTTCTCAACGTATTCAGCAGATACACGTGAAGCACGTTCAAGAAGACGTGAGTGAAGATAGAATACGTCACCTGGATACGCTTCACGACCTGGTGGACGACGTAAAAGCAATGAAATTTGACGGTAAGCAACAGCTTGCTTAGACAAATCATCATAAATGATAAGAGCGTCTTCACCGCGGTCACGGAAGTATTCACCCATTGTACAGCCAGAGTACGGAGCTAAATACTGCATTGCAGCAGGATCAGCAGCCGCAGCAGCGACAACAGTTGTATACGCCATAGCGCCAGTTTCTTCTAGCTTACGTACAACGTTTGCAATTGTTGATTGTTTTTGACCAATCGCAACGTATACACATTTAATGCCAGAGTTTTTCTGAGCGATAATCGCATCGATCGCCATTGCTGTTTTACCAGTTTGACGGTCACCAATAATCAACTCACGCTGACCACGACCCACAGGAATCATGGTATCAACTGATTTATAACCAGTTTGAACAGGTTGGTCTACAGATTGACGCCAAATTACACCTGGTGCTACTTTTTCAACAGCATCAGTTAATTTTGCATCAATTGGGCCTTTACCATCAATTGGGTTACCCAAAGCATCTACGACACGGCCAAGAAGTTCAGGACCAACTGGAACTTCTAAAACACGACCTGTACAACGAGCTTTTTGACCTTCTTGAAGGCTTAGGTAGTTACCTAAAACAACGGCACCCACTGAATCCTGTTCTAGGTTCAGTGCCATACCAAATAAGCCGCCGTCGAATTCGATCATTTCACCGTACATTGCATCAGCAAGACCGTGAATACGCACGATACCGTCAGATACCATAACAATGGTACCTTCGTTTTTAGCGGTCGCGCTGGTGTCCAGATCTCCGATACGCTGTTTAATGAGCGCACTGATCTCGGATGGATTCAGTTGTTGCATTGCGCTATTCCTCAATCTTTTATTAGTTCAGTCTTCATCATTTGCATTATGCAAGAAGACGAGTACGCATTTTTTCAAGCTTGTTAAGCGCAGAATCATCTATCACTTGATCGCCTGCACGAATTACAACACCTGCAATAAGCTCAGGTTTAACTTCAACTGAAACAGTTACTGTGCTGTTAAAACGCTTTTCTAAAGCAGATTTCAACAGTTGCTCTTGTTCAGCAGTTAACGGGAAAGCCGATTCAATCACGACATCCACATTGTTGTTATTCTGTGATTTAAGCTGTTCATATTCTGCTGCAATTTCAGGTAACAACACTAATCGATCGTTATCTGCAAGAAGTGTCAAAAAGTTAGACACTGCTTGAGACTGATCTTCACCTAAAACTTTAGCAAAAAGCTTCACTTGCTCCGCAGGAGTAAGTTCAGGGCGATTTAAATAAGCGGAAAATGCTTCGTCTTGCACCGCAGCACTGAGCACTTGTAACGCATTCGACCAATTGTCTGTTGCACCTTGCTCAGAAGCATAAGCAAATGCTGCTTTGGCATACGGACGTGCCAACGTCAAGAGTTCAGCCATAATTCGCCTCGCTTAAAGTTTAGCAGCCAGCTGAGACAGCATGGCGTTATGAGCTTCTGCATCAACTTGTTGGTTCAGGATCTTTTCTGCACCAGTTACTGCCAAGGCAGCTACTTGTTGACGTAATTCTTCGCGAGCAGAATTGATTTCTTGATCAACAGCTTCTTTAGCCTGTTGACGAATACGCTCACCTTCAGCCGCAGCTTGAGTACGAGCTTCTTCGATCAATTGCGCTGCACGACGGTTCGCTTGTTCGATCAATTGAGCCGCTTGTGCTTTAGCCGCATCAAGCTCTTGCTTTACTTGCGCTTGTGCATCGGCAAGGTCAGCTTTCGCTTTTTCTGCTGCATTTAAGCCATCAGCGATTTTGCGCTGACGCTCACTAATCGCATTGATTAGTGGTGGCCAAACAAACTTCATGCAGAATGCGACAAAAAACGCAAACGCAATCGCTTGACCAATCAATGTGAGGTTGATATTCATTGCAATTCCTCAAATAGTGGATTTAGGAATTAAGCTGATTAACCTACAAATGGATTAGCGAAGATGAAGAACAAGCCAATACCAACACCGATCATAGGCACAGCATCAAGAAGACCCGCGATTAAGAACATACGAGTTTGAAGTTGTGGAGCTAATTCTGGTTGACGAGCAACAGCTTCTAAAAAGCGACCACCCAAAAGACCAAAACCAATCGCAGTACCCAAAGCACCGAAAGCGATCAAGATAGCAGATGCAATTGCAACTAGACCTAAAGTGAGTTCCATGAAAAATTCCTCAGAGGTTAGGTTATTACCAAATTAAATTAAAAAAATTCAGCCCAACCATCGTTTGACAGTTAGGCAATACCATTAATGTTTTTCGCTTGCCATGCTCAAGTAAACGATGGTAAGCATCATAAAGATGAATGCCTGCAACGTGATTACAAGAATGTGGAAGATCGCCCAAGGCACAGATAACGCCCATTGAATCCAGAACGGCAATAATGCGATTAGGATAAAGATCAACTCACCGGCATACATGTTACCGAATAGTCGGAGAGCCAATGAAATAGGACGAGCAAGGAATGTTACCAATTCCAAAATCAAGTTCACTGGAATAAGCAACGCTTTTGCAACTGGATTACTTGGGTTAAATGGGTTAAGTGCCAACTCGCCTACGAAACCGCCAACACCCTTTTCGCGGATGCTGTAGAACAAGATAAGTACAAACACAGATAAAGACATACCAAGGGTAATGTTTGGATCTGTAGATGGAACGATCTTGAAGTAAACGTGGTGAGGGTCCATACCAAATACGTTAGCACCCACAAATGCAGCAACTTGAGGAATCCAGTCAACTGGGATCAAGTCCATTAAGTTCATGAGGAAAATCCACACGAAAATAGTGAGTGCAAGTGGAGCGATTAAACGTGATTTGCCATGAAAAGTATCACGGACACTTGAGTCAACAAACTCAATGATCATTTCAATTGCAGATTGGAACTTTGTTGGAACGCCAGCATTTGCAGCTCTCGCAACTATCCAAAATAACAAACAGAAAATCACACCAAGGCCAATTGACCAACCCATTGAATCCAAGTGAATTGCAGTGAACCCCATCGAATGAGCTTCTTCAGCAGTCTCAGCCAATTTCCATGTACCATCTGGCATTTTGCCATAGGTCATATTGGTCAAGTGATGCTTGATATACTCTGTCGAAGTGAGGGCATGTTCTTCAGCAGCCATAAATCACACCTGGTCAATGTCAATTACTAAAAAGAAGGGAAACGAACATCGGCGTACTGTCGATATCTCGCCACCCTCCAAAAAATCTTCAATTCTTCTTGTTTCTATACCCGTTTTTGTAGACGTGACACCCAAAAAGGAGCAACCCACGACATCGCTTGAACGAGAATAAAACCAAACAGCAATGCTAACGGTGATAAAGGTTTAACATTGCTCAAAATCAAAATAAATCCAACGATCATGATTGCAAATTTGCCTAACATGCCCCTATACATGTTAGACAGCACTTGTTTAGATGCTCTCGCACCTGCCGTTCTGAAGGATTGCCACGCAAAATAGCTCGTAGCAAGCCAGCAGACCAATGCACCAAGTGCCGCACTTAATGCTGCTGTCATGTCTTTTATGCTCCACGCCACAAGTGCGGAAACAGGGATCATGCATGCTTGTAAGAAGACCAAAGCTTTTGCTAATCGTCGGTCAATCAAGCGACTAGTTTGGCTCATTTTTATCCACTCACAGCATAAATGCTTGACAAGTTTAGCTGATGATCGCTTTTAATCGCAGGCATTATAGAGTTACACCCCTGAACATGCAATCTTTTCCCGACTTTAGTCGGGGTTTTTCGTGACAGGTGGTGCTGACGCTACAGTCAGCCTTTGTTTACTTTTTATCTCACTTTTGCGTATTTAATACACATTTATCAGTTTTTATCGCCAGTTTCTTCCATGCTGTTACAAAATTATCTTCATTATTCATACTTTCATCAACGGGTTGGAAGGTAATACTACCCAGTTTTTGATATTGCCCTTTTGTTGTAAAACTTTCAGCAAGTAAACACATCTGAGCTTTTGGTCGACTATCATTAAGGTACTTTATTTGTGCCGCTGTAGGAGCTACATGCGGATCATCCGTTAAGGCACCCGCAAACTTTAAGTTTAGCGAACGCTCCAAATATTGATAAGCATCATGATAAGACCAATACGGTTTACCGTTGCTTGAGCTATCGTAAGCTTGAGCCGCCTGCAACATATTTCGTGCAAATGTATTCGCATTATTCCAATACTTCGCTTTGTTCTCAGGATGCTGTTGTGAACGTAAAGCTGCAATAAAAAAGCCAATACGTACTGCATTGTTTGGTTCTAGCCAGACATGCGTATCCACAGTATTTGGTAGCGCAGCCCCACGTGTATTGCGCTGCGGCAAAATAGAAAGAATACCGCTATCTAACAAAGCAATTGCTTTCTTATTGTTACTTAGTAATTTGTTGAGTGGAGCTTCATGAGCTTTCCCCAACCAGATCACTAAAGAAGCATCATTAATTGCTTTACGGTGTGCCGGTGTTAACTGTACATCATGCCCACTTTGCCCTTGAAGCAATAACCGGGGTTCTTCAACTCCTTTGGTAATTTCTTTTGCAATCAAATAGATTGGGTGCGTAGAGACAACCAAACCCTGACTCCAACCTAACGTACTCATAAGAGAGAACATACTGAAAACAAAAACGCGGAACATGACAGACCATCAATTAGTAATAGCTCGAAGCATGTTATAATATAACAAAGTTACAAAAATACCTAAGATTAATCGAATGAAGCACCGCTTCATGCTAATATTCCATTAAAAATTTGAGGTTATGTCTATGAGTTCTTGCATGCATGAACATCATGATTCTTTGCATGGTGTACATGATCACCATAATGTCGCAAGTCGTTTAGCTGAAGCAGAAACTTTATGTACTGCGGTCGGTGCACGCCTTACGCCTTTGCGTAAAGAAGTTCTTGAACTCATTTTAAATGCTTCAGGTCCTATGGGTGCCTATGACTTATTAGCACGTATTAAAAGTCAAACAGATCGCCCTGCCGCCCCTCCTACTGTTTATAGAACTTTAGACTTTTTATTAGAAAAGGGTCTTATTCATCGCTTAACATCTATTAATGCTTATATACCATGCTGTCACCCACGTGAAGGTCATCAGGCTGCATTCCTGATTTGTACCGAATGTCACACGGTTAAAGAAGCATCTTCACAAGGTCTAACCCAACAACTTGACCAACTTGCAGCTTTAGACGATTTCGCAGCACAACACAGCATTATAGAAATTTCGGGGAAATGCCAGCAGTGCCGCACAGCTCGCTAAATCCTGTATTGATTCAACTTGAACAGGTCTCTGTTCATCGTGATCAACGGGATATATTAAAAAAAGTTGATTTTGCTCTGCATGAAAATGAAATTGTGACCTTAATTGGTCCCAATGGCGCAGGTAAATCAACTTTAATTAAAGTTCTACTTGGTATTTTAAAGCCAAGTAGTGGACGCGTCATAAGCAATAAAAAACTAAAAATGGCTTATGTGCCTCAGAAATTTAATCCATCTCATAGTCTTCCTTTACGGGTACAAGATTTATTAGATCTTGAAAAGTGTAGCCCTGCCCTTCGTCAGGAAATTATTCAAGACACCGGTATTGCCAAACTACAACAATCAAAAGTTCAGCAACTTTCTGGTGGAGAGCGCCAACGTGTACTGCTAGCACGTGCTTTACTTAGAAAGCCAGATATCCTCGTTCTTGATGAGCCCATGCAAGGCTTAGATATTCAATCAGAAGCTGAGCTTTATGAATATGTACGTAGTCTGCCGGAGCGTTATGGTTGTGCTATTTTAATTGTTTCCCATGATTTACAGTGGGTCATGCAGGGAACTCAACGCGTTGTCTGTTTAAACAAGCATATATGCTGTAGCGGCTTACCAGAAAGTATTCAGCAGCATCCTGAATACCAAGCAATATTCGGTACTCAGCGAGTTTTCTATCAACATCATCATGATCACTGTGCGCATGGTGACGCTGCATACCCCTGCCCTCACAATAGCAGACCTCACATTCACCCGGAACCGGAAGCTTAAGCCATGATGGAATGGTTACAATTATTGTTACCCGCATGGATTATGGGAACCTTATTAGTCTTTTTGACTGCACCACTTGGTTGTCTCATGCTATGGAGACGTATGTCTTTTTTTGCAGACACCATGGCACATGGAACCTTACTTGGGGTAGCAATTGCTGGTGCTTTAAGCCTTCCTCTCTGGCTTGGCGTAGCAGGTACTGCAATTTTATTAGTCGCTATTTTGTGGGCCTTACATGACAATCGTTTACCAAACGATGCTTTACTTGCCCTATGCTCAGCAACATTACTATGTAGTGGGCTTCTATTTATTCAGCATGTTCCAAGTTTAAGACCGGAGCTTTTAAGTTATTTGTTTGGTGACTTACTAAGTATTGATTGGCCAGACCTACCTGTTTTCACATTAATTATTGCAGTATCACTCGCCATTCTTTATCGCTATTGGCAATCACAAATTCAAATTGCAATTGATCCGGATATTGCGATTAGTGAAGGGGTAAATGCGAAATGGCAGCGTCTCATTTTTATGTTACTGCTAGCCTTATTTACCGTATTAGCTTTACGTGCAGTAGGTTCACTTTTAATGGGTGCTTTACTGGTTATTCCAGCATTGAGCGCTCGATTACTCGCTCACTCACCAAAGCAGATGGTTATTTGGGCCTTTGTTTTAGCTCAACTCGGTGTCAGTATTGGCCTATGGTCAAGCGCAGCACTTAATATCTCGACTGGCCTCAGTATTGTTTTATGTATGGCGTTGAGTTTTGCACTTATCTTTATGGTTCAAAAAATCAAAAATCAAACTCAAGCGGCCTAAATCAGGCTGCTTGATGGACCGTACTTAGCAATAACGCTGCACAACTAAACATGACAGCAAAACCACGGTTTAAATATTTTTGTTGCTTAGGAGAACGTAGCAATCTTAAAACTTTTGAAGCTAGCCCTGTATAACCAGCCATTACAATCAAATCAATCGTAACCATAGTGGCTGCCATAATCAGGTATTGTATCCATTGAGGTTTGCTTAAATCTAAGAACTGAGGCAAAACTGCCAATAGAAATACAATCGCTTTAGGGTTACTGATATTGACCACAAATCCATTTAACAGCAGAGCAGAAACAGATTTATCCTTTTTTTCGTGTTGAATTTCTATGTCTTTTACAGGTGCTGTCCACTGTAAATAAGCTAAATACAATAAATAGGCTACCCCGAACCACTTAACGGCTTGAAAAGCCAACGGGGTCGTTGCGAATAGAACACCTACACCCGCAGCTACAATCATGATTTGAATTAACAAGGCGATTTGCAAACCGATCGCATTCCAATAGCCATGTCTAAAGCCATAATTTAAGCCGCTCGACATAGAAGCAATTGCCCCTGCTCCCGGAGAAATACTAATGACCCAACAGGCCAACATATAAGCAAACCAAACTTGCAAAGACATAGCGAAATAGATAATAAAAGTGGAATTATACCGTTTTATAAAACTATCGTGGCGATAATTCAAACAATAAAATCAATAAATAGACTACTAACGGCTCTTCGCATCAGGCACAATAATTGAAGCTCATACTAAATTATAATTGAGGAGAGATCTTCTAATGACTGCTCAATCTGTCATTTTGCCATTACCATCTGATCATGCCCGTTTTATTGTTCTTCGTTTAAAAGATTTAACAATTGCTGAATTAAAAAAACAACTCGAAGCTTTATTCGAAACACGTGACCGTCTCATTACTCAACATTCAGACGCACAAATTAAGACAGCAGTCGCTTTTGGTCCAGAACTTTGGAAGCAACTTTACAGTCAATCTCCTGCTGGTTTTAAACAACTTGAACCAGAAAATGGCGCATTCAATATGCCAGTCGTACCAGCTGATGTGCTTATTCACATTGCCAGTATGCGTTCTGATATCTGTTTTGCATTAAGCCAAGCATTTTTTGAAGGGATTAAAGATAAAGTTGAGGTTCTGGATGAGCGTGTTTGCTTCCGTTATTTCGATGGTCGCGATATTACTGGCTTTATAGATGGTACTGAAAACCCTCAATTTCCAGATGACCGCGCAGAAACTGCTCTCCTCCCAGAAAGTGCTGGAGTATTTGCAGATGGTAGTTTCATATTTGCGCAGCGCTATGCACATGACTTGGAAAAATGGAAAAAACTTAAAGTCGATGCACAAGAAAATGTCATGGGCCGTACCAAGCTTGAATCTATTGAATTAGATGATGATGTTAAACCGGAAAATGCCCATGTCGCTCGTACTGTCGTTGAAGATGAGGAAGGCGAAGAAATGGAAATCCTACGTCACAGCTTACCTTATGGTGACGGTCGAGGTGATCAAGGTTTATTCTTCATTGCTTACACTAAAGACCTGAGCATTATTGATGCGATGTTAAAGCGCATGTTTGGTACAAGTGGGGATGGCATCCATGACCGCTTATTGCACTTCGTGACACCACTTGACGGGGCATATTACTTTGCACCAAGTGAAGAACTATTAGAAGAAATTTTAGAGGCTTAAAAGAAAAAAGAGGAGCTTAAGCTCCTCTTTTCACATTCTCATTCTTAGAAAGGAATACGCTTATATTTACGGTATTCTGGTTTCCAGAACGATTGATCAATCTTCTGTTTAAGCAAATCATCACTAATGGTTACAGCCACACCATCTGCCATTGCAGCTTTTGCCACTTCAAATGCAATCACTTTAGACACTTGTTGAATTTCACCTAAAGGTGGCAATAAATCAGCTTGTGGATCTTTCAGCAACGGTGAACAGTCTGCTAAAGCACTACTTGAAGCCATAAGCATGTTTTCTGTAACGCGTTTAGCACCTGATGCTACCACACCTAAACCAATACCAGGGAAGATGTATGAGTTGTTGCACTGCGAAATATTATAAAGCTTGCCGTGATGATTTACAGGTGCAAATGGGCTACCCGTTGCAATTAATGCTTTACCTTCAGTCCATTCCACAATATCTGCCGGTACAGCTTCTACACGCGAAGTCGGGTTAGATAACGGCATCACAATTGGTCGTTCACAATTGGCAGCCATGGTCTTAATAATTTCTTCGGTAAATAGGCCCGGCTGACCAGAAACACCGATTAATACTGTAGGCTTGGCATTTTTAACAACATCAAGCAGTGAAATCACTTCTTCAATATTGCCCCATTGGTCTACTACTTCAGCTTTTTGAGCTAACTTACGTTGGAAGTCTAATAGGTTTGGCTGATTTTCAGTGATCAAACCAAAACGATCTACCATGTAAACACGAGCACGTGCTTCAGCATCGGTTAGACCTTCTGAAACCATTTGTGCAACGATTTGCTCTGCAATACCACAACCAGCTGAACCTGCACCTAAGAAAGCAATTGTTTGGTCTTTTAATTGTTTACCTGCTGCACGGCTTGCAGCAATCAAACTACCAACAGAAACCGCTGCTGTTCCTTGAATATCATCATTGAAACAACAAATTTTATCGCGATATTTTTCTAAAAGTGGCATCGCATTTTTTTGTGCGAAATCTTCAAACTGGATGAGTGCTTTTGGCCAACGACGTTTTACAGCTTCAATCACCATATCTACGAAGTCATAATACTCATCACCACTAATACGTGGTTGACGCCATCCCATGTAGATCGGGTCATTTAATAATTGAGGGTTATTCGTCCCTACATCAATTGTGATTGGCAATGTGTAAGCAGGACTAATACCACCACATGCGGTATACAGCGAAAGTTTCCCAATTGGAATACCCATGCCACCAATGCCTTGGTCACCAAGACCTAAAATACGTTCACCATCTGTAATCACGATGACTTTGACATTATTTTTATTAACGTTTTGCAAAATATCATCAATCACATCACGATCTGGATATGAAATGAAAACACCACGATGACGGCGATAGATATCAGAGAAACGTTGACATGCCTCACCCACAGTTGGCGTGTAAATAATTGGCATCATCTCTTCAAGATGATTTTCAATTAAGTGGTAGAACAGAGTTTCGTTGGTATCTTGGATATTACGTAAATAGATGTGCTTATTAATATCATCATTGAAAGCACAATATTGCTGATAAGAGCGTTGGCTTTGCTCTTCGATAGTTTCAATAATATGTGGAAGTAACCCGTGTAAGTTAAAGTTACTTCTTTCTTCTTGAGTGAAAGCGGACCCTTTATTCAAAAGGGGTAACTCTAAAAGTGTATAGCCTGCATAAGGGATATAAAGGGGATGTTTACTTGGGTGACCTGATATCATTGCCTATCTCATTTTCCAGCTTAGAACTCAGAAAAGTACAGTTTCAGCACTCTCTAAAGCTCGTTGTATGCGTAAGCTTAAGACTATTTAATACAAAATAGGTATTTTAAACTGTGATATTGAAATTAAATACTATTTAGAAAAAACATATAACAAAATTAATATTAAAAATTAATTGCTTACATTTTTCATATTTTTTTAAATTATTCTTTCTCAACTCTATATCTGACTTAGAATCTTATATTTTTACCCTATCTTACATTTCCATAAAAAATACCAAGTGTTTTACTATCTTATAATTTCAAAAATATTACCTAAAAAGCCTGTATTTACGTATTTTTAGAATTTAATTATGTTCATTTTTTAATATTTACAAAAAAAATAGTTCTCGGAAACTTCAAGAAAGAAATTAAATGAAAGCGTTAAATGCACTCCCCTAACTCATAGGAAATTTGCTATATTTGACGTTTTTCTGCGACATCTATTTTCGATTGATATGAATACGGCAATACAAGCAGCTCTCGACCATGCAGTGCAAACCCTTCAGCAAGAAGGTGTGCTTCCTTCGGATTGGAATAATTCAAGCAATTTAACACGCACCAAAGACCGAAGCCATGGCGACTTTGCTTCTAATATTGCCATGATCGGCTCTAAAGCTGCTGGTATGAAACCACGCGATTTAGCTGAGAAAATTCTAGCAGCGCTACCAGAAGTTGCAGACATCAGCAAAGCTGAAATTGCAGGCCCTGGTTTTATCAATTTCTTTTTAAATGCAGATCAACGTTTTGCAATTCTTGACCAGATTCAGGCTCAAAAAGAAAGCTTTGGTCGTAGCCAATCAAATGCAGCTAAAAAGATTCAAGTTGAATTCGTTTCTGCAAACCCGACGTCTAGCCTACACGTAGGTCATGGCCGCGGGGCTGCTTATGGTATGACTGTTGCAAACTTGCTTGAAGCAACAGGTGCTAAAGTTGATCGCGAATATTATGTAAATGATGCTGGCCGTCAAATGGATATTTTGGCGACTTCTACTTATTTACGTTATTTGGAATTACTTGGACAAAACCTTGTATTCCCTAAAAATGCATATCAAGGCGATTACGTTAAAGAAATCGCACAAGGCATCATTGATAAAGATGGCGATGCTTACGTTCATGAAGTTGCGAATGTTTATAAAGATGTACCAGAAGACGTACAATATGCTGAAGAGCTAGATAGCGAAGGCAACAAAGTCGTATTATCTGGCGACAAAGAAAAACACATTGACGGTCTTATTGCCAACTCACAACAATTATTAGGTGAAGGCTACCGCGTATTCCATCAGGCAGCACTTCATGCCATTTTAGATGATATTAAAGATGACCTTGCTGACTTCGGCGTAACCTTTAACCAATGGTTTAGTGAAGCATCTCTTAGCGCAAAAATTGACGAAGCGTTAGAAACACTTGATCAACGCGGCTTCTTATATGAAAAAGATGGCAACATCTGGTTTAAATCGACTGAATTTGGTGATGAAAAAGACCGTGTTGTGAAGCGCCGTAATGGTCAAACAACTTACTTTGCATCTGACATTGCATATCACTTAAATAAACTACAACGTGGTTATACTGACCTTGTTGATATTTGGGGTTCTGACCACCACGGTTATATCTCTCGCGTAAAAGCTGCGATTGATGCAATGGGTTATGACTCGAAAAAATTAACTGTTCTTTTAGTTCAGTTCGTAAGCTTATGGCGCGGTGGTGAGATGGTTCAAATGTCATCTCGTTCAGGTCAGTTCGTGACTTTACGTGACTTGCGTAAAGAAGTCGGCAATGATGCAGCTCGTTTCTACTACGTGATGCGTAAAAGTGAACAACACATTGACTTTGACCTTGACCTTGCTGTTTCACAAAGTAAAGACAATGCGGTGTATTATATTCAATACGCTCATGCACGTATTTGCCGTATGCTAGAAAAAGCAGCAAGCACTGGCTTACAATTTGAAGTAAGTGCTGCTCGTTCACATGCTGCACGTTTATCACTTGATGCAGAAACTGAAATTCTTGCTAAACTGGCTGCATATCCAGACGTTGTGTTACGTGCTGCTAATGCATATGAACCACACCAAGTAGGTAACTACTTAAAAGAATTAGCTGCGCTATTCCACGGTTGGTACAATGAACACAAAGTTTTAAGTGATGATGCTGAACTTACACAAGCACGCTTATTACTTTCAATCAATGTACAGCAAGTATTGCGCAATGGCTTAGAATTACTCGGTGTTTCTGCACCTGAAGCCATGTAAGTTAGTGTTGGGGTGTTTGGTCAAAGCCATATACCCCTTCATGTTGTAAGAAATAACGCTTTGCAAGGAAATCTATCTATGCGAAGCGATGTTTTAAAGTAAACGAGAACTAAACTCGAAATAAAACAATCAAAATACAGAGGAATAATCCACGTGTTTGGCAAAACGCAACGCGGTGTATCTGAAAGACCTAACAAGCCTAAAAAGCCTTTAATTCCTAAATGGTTAGGGACACTTGTCGCTATTTTAGCGGTCTTATGTATCGCAGTAATGCTCATGCTTTGGAAACCGTGGCAACCTGTTTCTTCAAAAAACCAGATTACTTCTGAGCACTATAAAGAAGAAGAAACTAATAAAGATTACCGCTTTTATGATCTATTGCCTCAACAGCAGGTCACTCCTATTCCGGAACAGGCAATTCCAGAAAGTAAAAATCAGGGTACTGCCATGATTGTAGAAGCTCCTAGTACAGCTCAACCTGCCGCTTCTGAACCTGCAAGTGTAAGCACTGACGACACTACTGACTCAACAGCTGCTATACCTCAACAACCAAATTATATTTTACAAGTTCGAAGCTATACTGACCCCGATCAAGCAGATGCTCGACGTGCAGAAATCATTTTAAATGGCTTATCGGCTGATGTAATTAAAAGCTCTGAGAATGGAAAAACTTGGTATCGTGTTATTTCTGGTCCATATGACACTCAAGAAGCTGCTCTCGCTGCTCAACAAACATTGCAGCATAGCGGTATTGACTCTATTGTGATTAAACGCAGATAAAGATTAAGCAATAAAAAAGGAACAAATATTTGTTCCTTTTCTTTTATATATCAGCACAATTTCTTTCGTTTGACCCTAAACCTTTCTGTCTCGCTTTTTGAAAAGCTGGTCTTTGCTGAATCCGATGTAAGAATGCTTGAATGTGCGGATATTTACCTTGAAGACGTGACTGTAGAGCCTCTAGTGGAAAACTCATTTGAATATCTGCAAATGAAAAATCCCCCGCAAAATATTCATGCTCAGCCAAATAATTTTCTAAAAAACTAATATGGTCTTTCATACGTGGACGAACAAAATTTGCTTTAACCCCTTCTGTAATTTTCTTTGCCACAGGCTGAATTAGCCAAGGTACATGTTTATTGACGTTGTTCATGACCAAAGTCATCACTAATAACGGCATAAGTGAGCCTTCGGCATAGTGCATCCAGTAAATATACTGCTGTAAATCCTGAGCTTGCTTAGGTTTAAACTGCTGCTTTTGATCATATCGCTGCTGCAAATACTCTAAAATAACAGCCGATTCCGCGATAACTTGCTCATCATCTGTCAAAATAGGTGCCTTGCCAAGCGGATGAATACATTTCAATGTTTCTGGTGCTGAATAGTTCGGAAGACGTTGATAAAAATGAATATCATAATCCAAGCCTAACTCTTCTAAAGCCCATAAAATCCGAAACGATCGCGAACATTCCAGGTGGTGTACACTAATCATGGTATTGCCTACTTTTATTTTTCTTTTTTACATAAAAAACAGCATGTGAACATGCTGTTTTATTCCATTTGTGGGATGGATATAAATCATCCACCGCAACAAAATAGCATTTTTATGCTGTAACAAGCACAGTATGAATGTCTAAACTACGTAACAAAGTTTTAGTGACTGGAGTTTTACTGCATATGGTTAAGATTTTTTGCTGAAGTTCTTCGTTTGGAAGTTCTTTAAAAACAATACGACGCTCGATATGTTCTTCATGCTCTCGGTTGGTATGAAAATCAATTTCAACCGAGTACTCACCAAAATCATAACCCTTATGTTTTGCATACATTCTTAAAGTAATAAGTGTACATGCTGCTAGACTTCCGGTAAGCAAATCATAAGGTGCAGGCCCTTGGTCATGCCCTTCTAGCTTTTCAGGCTCATCACAAAAGTATTGATGACGGCCGCTGGTAATTTCACCTTTCCATTGTTCTGCAAGAGGCTTTGCTTTACTGCTCGCAATTACTGCTGTCATTTTGATGCTCTCATTTGATCTGGAAGAACTGGTGCTTCTAAGCGGGCACCCACATAATCTGGAATTTCACCAAAACGCACGTCATGATTAACCCATTGCTCACGTGCTTCTTTTAAATCGTCCATCGTACGTGCAACGAAATTCCACCATAATAAGATCGGAGTTTCAAAAGGTTCACCACCGATTAATAGCACACGGTTCCCTTTCTTTACTTCAATCTCAATTTCGTTCAAACCTGTATCTAATACAACCATATTGTCAGCAGTAAGTTCATGGCCATTCACATGAGCTACGCCATCTAATGCCATAAAACCATATTCAAATTCAGGATTTAGTGGAATACGTGTCTTAGTATCTTGGGTAGCAATGAGATCAACCCCTACTAACGGTGTATGAACCACAACTGGAGAAGTCGTCTCTAAATATTCACCCACCAGTACAGTAAATTCCAGACCGTCTTTTTCAACAACAGGAAGATCGGGATAATGTTCAAATTTCGGATCCATGTTGCGCTTATGGTCCGGTAATGCGATCCAGAGCTGCGCAGCATGCATTTGAGTTTCAGTATCAGGTGCAACCTCGGTATGAGAAATACCATGTCCTGCTGTCATCAAATTTACCTGTTTAGGGCGAATTAATTGCTTTGACCCTAAACTATCGGTATGCATCATGGTCCCTTCAATCATCCAAGTGAAGGTTTGCAAACCAATATGTGGATGAGGTCCTACATCTAAACCATTGCCGGCAGGAAATGTTACTGGTCCTGCATGATCTAAAAAGCACCATGCCCCAATCATTCTTTTTTGTCGACTAGGTAAAGCCCGCTTAATCACCGTCCCCTGTCCAATTTCGGCAGAGCGAATTGGAAATTCCTGAATAAATTGATTGGCAAATTTTTCGCAATCCTTTGAATCCGAAATATCGTAATCGTTATTATTGCTCATGATATTACTCTCTTTTACCTATGCTTGTGCAATGAGTCGTTATACTGATCTTAACAATACACTCATTATTCAATATAGTCTTTTAGTAATACACAGGGTGCTATGAATGAGACAATCAATTTTTAATAATCGAAAATCTAAAGGGATATGGCCAACTTAAGGTGATTGGGTCTTAACTTGTTGTTTTAAATTTTTCATAAATTGTCCAAACTGTGGCAAGAATTCTTGAAACAATGGATGGTCTCGATTCTCTAACATGACTTCACTAAATAACTTTAGACCGACTGCAAAAGACTTTGTGGTTTGATCATCAAAAAATTCTGCTTTCTTTAACTTTTCAACAATCTCAAAAATATCGTCATGATTACCAGTATAGAACTCGAGCCTTTCCGTATAGGTAGAAACTTCCCCTTTGGCATCTTTTAAATGTTGTACCGTAACGTGATATTGATGCTGTTTCATACATAAACCCTCTATTAAAGTTGATAGTTTTTAGATAATTTCAACCTGTTTAAGACCCACCTATAGGCGCCCAATCGCAACAGCAGCCTGATCAATTTTTTCAGCAATTTGATAGATCTGCTCTTGCTTCAACTCAGTGGTATTCAATTTCAAACGTAAAGCCGTCTTTAAGTTTTCCATGGCACGGTGAATTTCGATTAATTGATCATTACTGTGAATTTCACGTCTCAAACGCAATTTCTCTAACAACCCACTTAGCTTGTCTTGGTGTTCATTTAAATAAGCTTCCCCAAATTCCGTAATTTGATATTGTTTATGCTCTACATCTAGCAAGTTAATGAGGTTCATTTCTTCCAGGCTGGTTAAAGTCGGATAGATTGTTCCTGCACTTGGCGTATAGCCATCGCCTACCAAATCACTTATTTCTTTAATAATTTCATAACCATGCTTAGGACTTTGCTGAATAAGATGAAGGACTAAAAGTTTCATACGTCCAGCTTCAAAAAGTCTCCCACGACGCCCCGAACGGTGATGGCCGTGATGATAGTCATTATGTTCAGCATGATGATGTTCTGATTGTTGTCTCATCTTTGGAGGTTCTCTAATACGCACAATTTATAACTATTAAGATATATCTTAATATATCTTTTATCAAGAAAAAGTAATAAAATCTAACCTATTGTTTTGATAATTATTAAAATTAATATTATTTTCTTTAAACACTAAGTAATAAAAAAGAGTGCTTAAGCACTCTTATATAGCCGTATCTTTAGTAAAGACGGTAAAAAAGCCAGAATCTAAAAAATTATTATGTGATCAAATTTCTTTTCTGCTCAAACTGCTCTTCAATTTTTGAACTCAGAAAATTAACAATAGGCTGCAAAGCATAATGTTCCTCTTGCCAATTTCGCTTGCCGATTTCCCCTCTATATTCCTGTATAAGCCGCTGCAATACGAATTTCTGCTCAGGAGGAAGCTGAGGCATAACCCATCGAGCTGCATTGTCTTTTGAAGCAATATCCTTCATGACTAAACTAAAATAGATCCGGCATAAAGCTAAAATCTGGTTTCTTTCATCTGCATCCTCATCCCAATGAGCTACAATTTCGGGATACGTATCAGACATTGCTTGCCATAGTTCTTGATCAGAAATTTCAGGTGCCCATTGGTCCAAAGCTGGACCAAATAAAACTGTATGATGAAATCTCGCTTTTCTAAGCAATATACTAATATCTGGGTCTTTCTGCGAACTTAATGTTCCACCTTCTTTAAGTTCTTCACGTAGCCATTCACCAAACTGCATTTCATAACTTAAAGGATAATTTCCAGCCTGAATCTCATCTTTTAATAAAATAGTAACTTCTAATGGTCTTTGTAATTCCCCAACAGGCTGTGAAATTTTTAGTAATTCTTGTGCAAGCTGCTCGCGTAAAGCAGATGTTAATGGTTGAGTAACCACGACCAGAACATCAAGGTCACTTTCTGGCCCTAAGCCACCATCAACAGCTGAACCATAAAGATAGATTGCAAATAATGATTCCGCTAAAAGTTGCTGTAATTTTTCTTGTAGATATTCTAACTGAATGAAATCAGACATCTCTCACCTCCTTCGGAAGAAACAGATATAAAAAAGGCAGGATTTAATCCTGCCTTTTCATTTGATTATTCCCACTCAATCGTTGCTGGTGGTTTAGATGACACGTCGTATACCACACGTGATACATCTTTAATTTCGTTCATAATGCGTGTTGAGATTTTATCAACCAATTCGTATGGTAAATGTGCAAAACGAGCTGTCATAAAGTCAACTGTTTCAACTGCACGAAGCGCAATCACCCATGCATAGCGACGGCCATCACCGACTACACCTACTGATTTAACAGGTTGGAATACAGCAAATGCTTGAGCTGTTTTGTCATACCAGCCGCTGTCACGAAGCTCTTGCATAAAGATATCATCAGCAAGACGAAGAATATCTGCATATTCTTTTTTCACTTCACCCAAAATACGAACGCCTAAACCTGGGCCCGGGAATGGATGACGGTAGATCATGCTATGTGGCAAGCCAAGTGTAGTACCTAATTTACGTACTTCATCTTTAAACAAGTCACGTAAAGGCTCAACCAATTCAAATGCTAAATCGTCTGGTAAACCACCCACATTGTGGTGAGATTTAATAACGTGTGCTTTACCTTGTTTGCTTGCAGCAGATTCAATTACGTCTGGGTAAATTGTACCTTGCGCCAAGAATTTCACGCCATCAAGTTTACGTGCTTCTTCAGCAAATACTTCAATAAACTCACGACCAATAATTTTACGCTTCGCTTCAGGATCGGTAACGCCAGCTAGAGCATTTAAGAAGCGCGCTTCTGCATCTGCACGAATAACACGAATACCCATGTTTTCAGCAAACATTTGCATCACTTGGTCACCTTCGTTTAAACGAAGCAAACCATTATCAACAAATACACATGTTAATTGATCACCAATCGCTTTGTGTAAAAGTGCAGCAACAACAGATGAGTCAACACCACCAGAAAGGCCTAAAAGTACTTTCTCATTACCAATTTGCTCACGTAACTGCTCTACACGCAAATCGATGATGTGTTCAGGTGTCCAAAGGCCACCACATCCACAAATTTTGTGAACGAAATTAGAAAGTAGCTCTTCACCTTTTGCCGTGTGTGTTACTTCTGGGTGGAACTGAACACCGTAAAAACGGCGTGTTTCATCACTTACAGCAGCAACTGGACAGCTTGGTGTGCTTGCAGTAATCGTAAAACCTTCTGGAATCTGGCTCACTTTGTCGCCGTGGCTCATCCAAACGTGTAGTTGGTTTTCGCGGTCTTGTAAGTTGCCAATAAGTTGGTCACGTTTAACGATATCAACTTCGGCATAACCAAACTCATGTACAGTACCCGGCTCAACTTTACCGCCTAACTGTTCAGACATGGTTTGTAAACCATAGCAAATACCCAATACTGGAACGCCTAATTCAAACACCACTTGCGGTGCGCGAGGGCTGCCCTCTTCATGCACACTCTCAGGTCCACCTGATAAAATGATACCGTTTGGCTTAAAAGCACGGATGTCTTCTTCAGACATATCAAAGGCATACATTTCAGAGTAAACACCAGCTTCACGTACACGACGTGCAATGAGCTGACTATATTGAGAGCCGAAATCCAGGATCAGGATACGATCTTCAGTAATTTGAGTATTGGTAGTCATGACAAACCACTAAATGGCAAAAGAATTAAGCGCGCCATTTTAACATTTTTCACGCTTCGACGCACCGCAAATCATCATATATCTTATTTTTTTCATATTAGAATCATTTTAATAGTTAGAATAATCGATATAAAATATTATTTATTTATATTTATCAATACCATAAAAGTTACTTTAGAACTTCATGCACATTGATAAATTCATCACATTCTATGCAACATCATAATGAATTTGATGTTAAGATGACCCGATAAAACAGGCATTACCATGGAAAGGTAAATACCATTAAGCGATATTTGTCTGACCTTAAACAGTTATCCGTTTTTTATGGCTTGTTGCCCCATATCAAAATCAATAGAAATCTAAGGAACAACAATGCTTCAAACTATGATTGCAGATTTCCAGCAACATTTTTGGTTGTATGTCTCTATTCCTTTCATGAGTGGTTTAATTGGCTATGTCACTAAAGTGATTGCCATTCAAATGATGTTTTCACCACTTGAATTTAAAGGTATTAAACCGTTTTTTGGCTGGCAAGGTATTGTGCCTCGTAAAGCCGAAAAAATGGCAACGACTGCTGTAGAGCTTATGACGGCTAAGCTCATTAAGCCCGAAGAAATTTTTGCTCGCCTTGACCCAAAGCGTATTGCTAAAGAAATTGAAAAACCATTAATGGCAGCAGCAGAAGATATTACCCGTGAGGTTGCCCAAGAATATCAACCAGGCTTATGGGAAGGTATGCCTGAGTTTGCCCGCCAAAGACTGATCCGCAGAGTGCAATCAAAAGCCCCGGAAATTGTCGAGCACATCATGAGTGAAGTGCAACGTGACGTAAATCGATATTTTGATATTAAACATTTGGTCATTAGTAATTTACTTAAAGACAAACGCCTACTGAACAATATTTTTAAACGTGTAGGCAAACAAGAGTTTAAGTTTTTCAGTAACGTTGGTTTTGTATTTGGTTTTGGTATTGGTGTAATCCAGATGCTCTGCTGGATTGTCACACAAGGAAAATATCCTTGGATGCTACCTCTGTTTGGCGGATTTGTAGGTTTTTTTAGTGACTGGATTGCCCTACAAATGATGTTTAGACCCCTCTATCCGAAAAAAATATTGGGCTATACATGGCAAGGTCTATTTATTAAACGTCAAAATGAAGTGGCAGCTGACTATGCAGCTTTAATTTCCAAACAACTTTTGACTTCACGTCATATGATGGAAGAGTTGTTTTCAGGTACACACTCTGCACGTGTTATTGAGCTGGTTAACCGTCATGTCAAACAGGAAATTGACATGCAAGCAGGTGTAATCCGCCCACTCGTTGTTTATGCAATTGGTGGAGAAAAATACCAGAATATGAAAACTCAGGTTGCGGAACGTATCATGCAGCAACTTCCAGAGACCATGAAATATGTTGAGTCTTATGCAGAAGATGCCATGAATATTCGCAATACCCTGATTGAGCGTATGCAGAAATTAACGCCTTCGGAATTTGAAGGTATGCTACGTCCAGCCTTTAAAGAAGATGAGTGGGCACTCATTGCAGTAGGCGCGGTACTTGGTTTTGTTGTTGGTGAGCTACAAATCCAGTTTATGCTTTAATTTTTAAATATAAAAACCGGATGAATGAATCATCCGGTTTTTATTTTGCTTTAGATATTATTTTTCAATTGCATGGTCGAGGCTAATACGTCCAGCACCATGAAGCATCAAGAAAAATAAACCACCTGCCATTGCAAGATTTTTCATAAAGTGGATGCCATTGTTATATTGTGCTGCTGCATCAGCCCCACCTTGGTGAAATAAGAACGCAGTTAAGATGCTAAAGATCCCAAGACCAAAAGCTGCGAAACGTGCTTGGAAACCAAATAACAACGCTAAACCACCACCGAACTCAACCAGAATAACTAATGGTAGAAGTCCACCTGGAACACCCATTGCTTCCATATATCCTGCAGTTGCTGCATAACCGGTAATTTTCCCCCAACCAGCAGCAAGAAAGATATAAGCGATAAGAAGACGAGCAACAAGGCTAATAAAACTGTCTGCGCCTGGTTGCGTCACGATATTTTTGACCACCACATTTGGATTAAACATATTGCCACCTTTATTTAATGCTTATTTGTTGATGAACTCATTCTAGGTTTGGGACATTGATAATTAAATACTCAAAATCCATATATATCGTTGCACAAATAGGATGATCAATTTGTATATTTTTGATGTTTTATACTGACTTTCTATAGGCTCGCTGCTAGGATTTGAGCACGGTTTACCACTTAATCATCTCATGGAACTTCTTGATTTTATTCTACACGTTGATCAGCATCTCGCCGAATTTATCACAAATTACGGGACGTGGATTTATGGCATTTTATTTTTAATTATTTTTGTCGAAACCGGTTTAGTGGTTATGCCGTTCTTACCGGGTGACAGCTTACTGTTCGCAGCAGGTGCTTTAGCGGCTTCTACAGGCACAATGGACCCTTGGTTACTGGGCATTCTACTCTTCATTGCCGCGGTTTTAGGCGATACAGTGAACTATCATATTGGGCGTTTTATCGGTCCACGCGTATTTGAGATGAATTCACGCTTTATTAATAAGCAACATTTAATTAAGACTCAAGAATTCTTCGCTCGTCATGGTGGCAAGACTATTATTTTTGCACGTTTCATTCCATTTGCTCGTACCTTTGCACCTTTCGTTGCTGGCGCTGGCAGCATGAATTATAAGTTTTTCTTAACTTATAACGTAATTGGCGCATTCTGTTGGGTAGCTTCTTTTGTCACTTTAGGCTATCTCTTCGGTGGACATCCACTTGTAAAAGATAACTTTACCCACCTTATTTTTGGCATCATTATTATTAGTATTTTACCGGGTGTGATCGGCTTCATACGTCAAAAGCTAAAAAATCGAAAAGCTAACGTTTAAAAGAGCAATTAGAAAAAACGGAATACCACCGGAAGCATACATAAAATAAGTAACATGGCCGATCCTTTATATAGATGATCGGCCTTTATTTTTTTCATTGATCCCGTCAATAAAGCACGTCCGAAAAACATCCAGAAACTTGCTGCTGGAATAAGAATCAAAGTAAAAGCAGCCAGAACCATGAGAAAATTCTCAGGCGAATTCCATGTTTCAGCGGGGAAAATACCTGCGGCAAAAAGTAAAGACTTAGGATTTTTTAAAGTTGAGAAGAATAATTGACGTGGGCGAATATTACGATGATTTTGACTAAATTGTTGTAAATGCGTGGTTTTCCATAAACGGAATGCCATCCAGAATACATATAATACGCTAGTGATGTGCAAAATAAGCAGTAGTGCAGGCCAAACCGGATCTGCCAAATGAATGAACACTGCCCAAAAACTAATGCCATAAGCGTAGCCCAACCATTCCATTGGAATAAGCCAGAATGTTTTAGATAAACCTTGTGAGTGAGCGGCGGTTGCAAGTAATGCGTTTGTCGGGCCCGGAATAAGTAAAACAGCCAACATTGCTAATACAAAAAACCAGCTCTCAATCATATAATTTCCACATTAGTAAAGATGCGGCAACATTAAACGAAATGGGCAAAATATAGCAAGTTTAGAGCGTATTCCGATTAGAAAGAATACAAGTTATTCTAAGGCTTATTTTTAAAAAATTATTGATTTATAATAATTTTTTTATGAAACATTTTGCTAAACTTTATTCATCACAATATGCAATTAGTTAGCATATTGTGATGCAAAACTGATGATTAATTCGTCTTTTTCCGAACAATAATTGGACAATTCTTAAACTGAGCAGCCTGAACAATGGCTTCTTGTTGACCTAATACACGTGAAAGTTCGGTGTTTTTGGTTGAAGAAGATTGTCCCATATTGACAGAGATGGATGGGCCGAATCCCCAACCGCCTCGTCCCCAGCCACCGCCAAGCCCGAGTCCAACACCCATACCTGTACTTTTTGGTGTCTGTACACCATTGTCGATATATTGTTGAATACGGTTATATTCACTTTGTAGCTGCTGGCAACTCAAAGATTGGTACTGCGTCGGAGACACATAAGTCGGTTTTACCGTTGTAGCACAAGCGCTCAATAGTAAAGTGGCCGCTGCCAAAGGCACAATATATAAGCCTTTCATCATTTTTCTCTTATCGTTTTGGTTCAATTTCGCTGAACAATGCCTCATAAGACTGAGTCAATTTGTGTTCTGGCGCTAAGTGAGCCAAAGGTAAATTTTTCTGATGTGATTCTTTCATCAAAATCGAAGGCGGTAACATGCTATTGAGCACGGGTAACCCTTCATCTTTTAACTGTTGAACCACTTCCCGAGGTAGTTTTGCTTGGGACTGGAACTGATTCACCACAATTCCTTCAATTTCCAAGCGATCATTATGATCATCTTGCGTTTCGAGAACATTTTCAATCAATGTTTGTAAAGCACGCTTTGAAAAGACATCACAGTCGAAAGGAATCAGAACCTTATCTGCTGCAATTAATGCAGACAATGTGAAAAAGTTAAAGGCTGGAGGTGTGTCAATATAAATGCGGTCATAGCGCCCAACCAAGCTTTGAATAGAGTCACGCAATTTATAAATTTTATGTTTGCTTTCAAGTGCATGTTCAAGAGCACCGAGCGTAGGGCTAGCCGGAAGCACATCTAATTTTGCAAAGGATGTAGAGTGTATAAAACTGTCGAGATCTTTGTTGCGTGGAGCTTTTAGAATTGAGCCCAGTGCGTTCCCAATTAAACCTTTTTGTTGATTATTTCCCAACACATCTTCAAAGAAGTTTTCAATATTTGGTTCTAAAACTGCTTTATCAGCAGCGTATGTTGCTTCTTCACCTAAAAGGTATTGGCTTGAGTTGGCTTGAGGATCAAGATCGATAACCAAGGTCCTTAAGCCATGTTTGGCACTAATGGCAGCCAAATTTACAGTAATACTTGATTTCCCTACACCGCCTTTTTGGTTAAACACCACACGAGTTAGCATGTTTCCCTCTACATATTTTTTTACTGTATGCAGTTTAACCTAGAGCTTACGCAAAAAGACAAAGAATGTAGAACAATTAAGCAAAAACAGGTTTCACTATTACCAAAATAATAATGGCGACAAATGCGATTGCACTAATGACCAAACCCGCACGGCGCTGAGCTAGTAAAATAGTGTCATCCTTTTTAAAGGCTTTCATTAAAGATGATAAGAGCACTAAAAATAAGATAATTTTAGCGTAGAACCATGGCTGGACCTGAAAGTTCTTCATCACCAGTAAAATTGCTCCGGTAATGAAAACCACGGTAAATGACAAATGCTGTAAAGCAACTAAAGCTTTACGCCCTGCTGGGTTAGGTTGTTCACCTTGTACACCAATAAATAGTGTAGAAGCGCGTAATACAAAAACCATAAGTGCGGCTGCTACCGCAGTCATATGGATAATTTTAGTGAGTAAATGTGCATCCATAAACTAAGCCCTTAGCTTTTAGGTGCATGTGCACATTCTGGACTCGCTGGCGCTTGGCCTTGCCACTCACTTGGTAAATAAGCGTGGATTGCTAAAGCATGAATTTGTCCTGGATTCATTAAATCAGAAGCCAAGGCATAAACTTTTTGATGACGTTGAACCAAACGCAAGCCGTTAAATTCTTCACTCACCACAATCACTTTAAAGTGGGATTCTTTACCAGGAAAATAACCACCGTGGCCGGCAGACTCATTAATGACTTCTAAATGGCTAGGTGCAAGGGTCTGTAACCGTTCAATCAACTGTTGTTCAAGGCTCATAGCTTTTCCTTTTACGATTATTCGTATATTTAGACCTAGTATACCCTGTCTACACACAAACAAAAGTTGCTCTTGTACGCTTTGACTTCAAACAAAATGTCTATTTATTCGGCAACTTATCAATAAAAATAACTCTAAATGCTCATTTCTGTTTTTATTTTATGCAATCAGCATAATTATTTGCATAAAGTTGTTGACCCTTGTTTTGCTTAATGTATTATAAGCGGCACGCGGGAATAGCTCAGTTGGTAGAGCATAACCTTGCCAAGGTTGGGGTCGCGAGTTCGAGTCTCGTTTCCCGCTCCAGATTGGTTTTTTTTGAGAAAGTTTTAGTAAAAACTGCTCATACATGCGGGAATAGCTCAGTTGGTAGAGCATAACCTTGCCAAGGTTGGGGTCGCGAGTTCGAGTCTCGTTTCCCGCTCCAAATTCAAAAGGCACTTATCGAAAGGTAAGTGCCTTTTTCTTTTGATCTGTTTATATATTTAGAATTTCAAAATCACTCATTGCCTTGATTTAAGTTAGTTATGTTCGCAAGGTTCTAGAGTTATTCGATGTGTAGATATATAAGGTAATAATTGAAAACAATCTATATTAAAGCTTTCTAGGCAATGACTCTGCTGTAAACATAGGGAAAAGATAAAACTATAATTATAGATATAACTTTTAAAATGATACTGCTCGGTTCTTTGAACATCATTCTTGGTTAAATCGCAAAATTGTATATGTTCAGGTGATACATGAAAGTTGAGCTTCTTTAAATGACGGCTCATTCCTTCACCAGTACATTTAATATAGGATTCTTTTAAGGTCCATATTTGAAAAAAACGTTGATATACACTAGTTGGATTAGTCCATTCATTTTGCTGAATCCATTCAATTTCACTTGGCGCTAACACGCTATCGACACGCCTCCATTCGAACTCATGGTTCATTCTTTCAACATCGACTCCTATTTCTCCTTTTTCTGTCACAGCAAAGACAATAAGGTCCGCTGAGTGACTAAGATTAAAATAAATAGCCTTATTGCCTCGTACAAATGGTTTGCCGTTAGGTTGTAATTGAATGATGACCTCATGGGGTGAGATACCCAACTTATCTGATAAAACAGACTTCATTAACACACGAGAAATTAAGAAAAGTCGCGCTACATGAGGATGATATTGATCATATCTCAGCTTTTCTGCCGCATTGAGAAAGCTGAGATAATGACTCAATATGAGATGGTTGTCTGGTACCCGTGAAACTGGGCAAACATAAACCTGTACGTTCGCTACATCAGACATCACTAAGCTGTGCTGTAGTGCTGATGTACTTTGTCAGAACCGGTGTAAGGTAATCATAAACCGCTTCTACATGGGTAACGTGTGGATTATGACCTGCGCCAGCGATGATATGTACAGGAATCTCAGGACTGATTGGAGTAACAATTGGATCTTTCTCTCCCACAATAATCTCGATTTTAGATCGAAGCTCAGAAAGCAAAGCTGTCTGTGCTGCGCGCTGCTGCGGCAAATTAATGTGATGCATGTACTCACTAATATGCTTAGACACTGAAATGCGGCGTAGTGAATCCATCGCATATCTCACTGACAGATTTTGTTGCCCCTCTGGATGTAAATCTTTAGCAATCACATCTTTCGGCACAAAACGGAAAATGAGTTTAGATATCGCTTGTATCTGAAACATTTTTGCAGCCTGTGCCTGAACAAAATAAGGTGATATAAGGATAAGGCGTGCAACTTTATCTGGATATTTCTTTGCAAGATTTAATGCAAAAAGACATCCTAATGAGTGGGCAATCACCACACTATTTGGTGCCAAAAGCTCTGCCGCAGTATCAATAAATTGATGGTTATTATCTTCCATCATTTCATAACTACCTGAACGCCCAAGTCCCGGTAAGTCCATCATAGCGACCTGATCATAAGTAATTTTATTGATGATTGGAGACCAACATGCACTATCAAATGGAATGCCGTGTAAAAATAATGCAGAAACTTTTTCTGAACCAACTGGCTGTTTAGTATAAATTTCTATCCAATAGCGGTTCTGATAGCTAAAAGAATTAGGTGTTGGTACTTGCATACGACCAAAACGTGTAAACACCAAGCGATCAATCCAGCGAGAAAAATAAGGCATGATACTGATCAGGTCTGCGATGCCCATCTTCGCCGCCATCGCCTCTGCCCCAGCAACATGGTAGTGCTCGGTAGAAATGAAAGAAAGTTGCTCTTTAGAACCGTCAAGTAATACCTCTGGTAATTTCTCGAGCAAAACTTTAGGTATTTGTAAATGTGGTGAGCTAACTCCCAAATGCTCAGCAGCTAGGTGAACTAGGCGATGAAATTTGGGTGTCGCAGGATCAAGCAGCATATATTCCTGAGCAATAGTTTCAGGATAAGACATCGTTCGGATCAAAAAGCTCACGATATACTGCATATTGCATAGTGGCAGGAATGTGTCACGGCCACCAGGTAATGCCAGTAAACGTCCCTGATAGAGCTTATCAATCATGTCAGCAATACCGATATATTGCATATCGCCATAATTATAAAAACCATCAATGACTGTGGCTGGATTTATTGCAGTCCATGGCACATTTAAACGCTTACAGGCCTCAATGAAAGCTTGATGCCCTAGAATTTTTGAAGCCTCATAACCACCATGTTTGCAATACAACTCATCAGCCGATTCTTGCGGCGGCGCAGCCACACGATACCCGCCAATCCAGATAAATCGCTCAAGCTGCTTCAATGTTGCAGCCCATTCAATTAACGCCAGCCCTGACTTAATATTGGTACGCTCAGCTTCAGCTTTGCTAATGCCCCAATTAAATGATGCTGCGAGATGATAAATTACATGGATTTTTGTCTGGGCGTCCGATAATAGAGAGTCCAGCTTAAAATCGCGGCTTAAATCATATTCGACAAACGAAATAGACGGATCGACCAGTCCTTCTGTTGCAATGAAACCTAATAGCTTATCTTTCTTGGTTGCGGCATTACGCAGCGCAGCAATCACCTGATGACCTTCACGCAGAAGTTCAACGATCAATCTGCTGCCAATAAAACCTGCTGCACCTGTTACTAATATGGTCTTCCGTGAAAAATTATCTTTTTTTGCGTTATTTAAATTATCCATAAATCACCTTATTAGGTGCTGGGCACTCCAGCATTGTTTTGAAGCGAGTTATCTTAAAAGTTATATCGAACCTGGGCATACACCAGACTGTTATCTCTAAATTGTCCTAGTACCGTATCATTTCTGCCCCAGAAGCGATCTCCGCCTGCATTCAACTGCCAGTGATCATTGAGGTTGTAGTTAATACGTACTCTCAACAATTCATTAGGCTCTGGTGCAAAATAGAATCCTGTAAATTCTAACTTTAAATTGTCATTCAATAGGTTAAGCGCATAACGCAGCATAGCTCCATACTGATCTTGCTCATATTGATCACTAATCGTTTGCTGATAACGGTAGACTTCTCTCACTAATGGATTTGTTAGGTTATCGGCAGATTTGAAGTCCTCTGTATGCTTGTACACGCCTACTAAACTCAGCGTAGAATTTTTTAATGACCATTCCGGCCCCATAACCACAGTTAAATTATTTTTCTTATGGATAAGATCTTCGCTACCATTCGAGTCAGTCTTTGTATATGCAGCTTCACCGCGCCATACGAGATCGTTATGGTTATAACTGAAATCAAACCCATAGACAGACATAGGGTTATTTTTCAGTTGCAATGTGGCCTCCCCGGTTGGAGACGCTGAAAGAACTGACAGATCAGGCATATGATCTAAACCTGAGAAATACGACGCCCCTACATCTAGACCATCTACGGAATAATCCCAACGCATTGCAAATGCGGGACGGCTCTTACGGTCTATGTCATACTGAACACCAGCAATCTGACGCAATGGAATCACATCTGAACGACTACGCGGATACCACAATGCCGTCCATTTATTGGTTCCAGATTCAGGAATATAAGTCAATTTGAGTGCATCATTTCCTAGACGTTGATCTGTCTCATCTGGTACTAGACGCGTATAGTCACGGGGCGATAGGTTATCCGTTGGGTTAATCCCATCAGCTCTCCCCCAAACTACAATCTGACGTCCTAAGTCGAGATAAAACGTCTGATCCCAGTTATAAGAGGCATACAACTCACGTAAGTTACGATTTACCTTACTCACCTGATCTGGGTTTACAGTGTGGTCCGTTTCGTCTGAAACCACTATGTCGTAATGCAGCTTAAATGCAGGGTTAAATTTGAGTGTACCATTGGACCAGAAACTTGCTTGCCCAATGTTTTTTAACGAACTTAAATCACGATCTGATGACCACACATCGAGTCTAGCTGAGTTTTGGCTCACAAAACTCATTTCGCTGTCATCTGCATAAGTATGCTGCAGTAGCATAAAGCTACTGCAGCATACAAATACCCAATAGGCACCTTGCGTCATTTCTCAAGACTCTGCGGTGAGAAAAGCTTATCGGACAAGGTTTTTTCTGCCGCAAAATCATTGACGATCACTTGCGTCATATGTTGAGTTTGCAGATTCTTCGCCATAGATTTCATGGCTTGCCATCTTGGTTTCACTTTGCCGTAAGGACGGATATCCGTGAACTCAATGTGTTTTAATGGCTTGCCTGCTGTATCCCAAATGTCGATGGTTGCTGTAACAAAGTTGTCTTTGAGTATGCACATACGACGTTTGCTATAACCAAAGTCACTCTTCACCGTATTATTGATTGGTGTTGCTTCAATCATGTAGCAATCTTTGCCATTAAATTTGCCATCTGCAAGTTTCGTGTATTTCCAGTCACTGAGCTTATAGCCAAGGACATCACCATAACTAAAGTCCGTACCAATAAAAGCATCACCTTTATTCGCTGAGGCAAGACGGCGTACTTTTTTCAATGCAGGTAAATAGACGAACATGCTATCGCTGCCTTTTGCATTTTCAATTAACAGTGTCGTGGTTCCTTGGACATCTGCTGGCGAGATAAACTCAGTCAAACGCATGTTGTTCTGCGTATTTCCAGCAAGCTTAGTCATATTTTTAGTTAAACGTACACGTTGCTCGCCATTTTTAGAGGTCAAAATAAATTTGGCACTAGCCGTTGAAGACAAGAACTTAGAGGCATCATCACTACGATTAACAATATCTTGAACTTCATCTGCATGAGATGTTTTAGGCATCGATATTGTGAGCGCTGTACCCAACAAAAGGCTTGTCACCACGGTTTGCGCAACAGGTATGCTCTTCTTCTTTGAAGAAAAGATAAAACGAGGTTTTAATATTAGAATCATTGTAGGTACCATAATTAAGGTTGCAAATACACTGAAAAGCATCGCAATCACAATAAACATCGCGAGCCATTGATGGACGTGAAAGCCTTGTGATAAGGACAATACGCCATACCCACCAGCAACCGCAGTCGCGACAAAAAGAGATGCCTTACCAGCAGTACTTAAAGTTTTACGAATAGCGTCTTTGATATCACCGCCTTCTTCGAGCAAGATTTCACGCAAGCGGTAGAGGAAGTAGATGGCATAATCCGCACCAATACCTACAGCCATGGCCGAGATGAGAGAGTTCGGAATATTGAGCGGAATGTCGAGCCAGCCCATCACGCCAAAGATGGCAAGAATTGAGAACAGAAGTGGAGTCAGAACAATCAGTCCAGCTGAAATCGAACGGAAGACCAATGCTGAAATAAAGAATACGGCAAATGAAATTTGTAGAATGTTCATGAGCTTGCCGTGAACCATCGTTTCAGTCAAAGCAATGGTCTGCGTTACATCACCACCAAAACTTACTACAGCTTTATCGCCCAATTGACCCGCCATATACGTTTTTAGCGACTCAAGGATTTCTTTAATGCGATGATTACTGCCAGTTTTCAGAAGAATCGTGATCTTGGCATAGCGCTGGGTGGTATCAATGTATGAATCAAAATCAGTCGGCTCACCAGACATTGAATACAGCAGCAGATACTGAGCAACGACATCTTTGGTTGCAGGAACCTGAAATGCTTGCGGCTGATCAGCATTCATTGCCTGATTCATTCGTTTGATATAGTCCACGATAGAGATGGTTTTACCGACCTCTGGAATTGAGTTCGCGAACTTTTCTGTATTATCAATCGCTTTTAAGATTTCAGGGTTTTCAATACCATCACGAACCTTCGTATCAACCATAATATAAAGGCTGTTTGTGCCACCAAGAGACTGATTCAAGAATCTGTCGTCTTGTTGCATTGGTAAGTCGCGAGAGAAGAAATTACGGCTATCGTTATCCACCACAATACGGCTCGTGCCGATAGCAAGTAAGACGCCCATTGCCGCAATCGCAGTCATTAACATCATTCGTGGACGAACTGACAAAATGACATCACCAATACGGTTTGGAATCCAATCCCAAATTGGCAAGCCTTTACGTTTGACCTTCACAACCGAAGGTGGTGGCAACATTGAGCGGAGTGCCGGAATAAAAGTCATCTCAATCACCAGCGTACTGATGATCCCGATCCCTGTAAAAATACCGAATGAACGAATCGTTGGAATGTTGAAAGTCAACAGAGAGAAGAATCCAGCTGCTGCAATACCACCAGCCAACACCATAACCGGACCCATACGAACCAAAGACTGCACTACAGCTTCGCTATTGGCAGCTTTAGGCTCCATTCCTTGGGCAATCAGACGATCAAAATCTTCATAGTAGCGCTTGAGCAACTGCACGGCGTGCCCTGCTGCAATCGCTAGAATCAGAATCGGCGTAGGCGAGTTAAAGATATCCATCGGCTGTTTGAACAGGCCCATCATGCCCATACCCCATGCCACAGCCAACAAAGCTGTAACGAGTGGCAGAATCAAACCTTGCTTGCTGCGGAATGCTTCAAAGTGCAATAAACCAATCACCAATACGGCAATCGGGAACAAGATATTGATACGCTTAGAGTAGTCTTCAGCTTTATCCAGATACACAGGATTGCCACCGACACTGATGGTCATATCTTTAGATTGTTCGCTTTCTACGATTTTATTAATCGGGCCCATCATTTTCTGGAAGCCCTCTGGACTTTCCTCAAGCTCAAGCAAAATCGCAGCAGTTTGTTGATCTTTAGATACCACTGAATTCATATAGGTTGGATTCAGTGCCAGCAGTTTTTTCAGGTGATCGATATCTTCTTGAGTGACTGAACTACTCGGCAATAGTTTCTTGGCATCGAACCCTTCTGCATTCGCCTCGATACCTTTTGCCTGACGTGCAGCCAGACTCATCATCGTGGAACGGACCACGCCCGGTGCATTATCAACTTCTTCGGTAATGCGTTTGACTTTCTCCAATACTTGCGGCTGATAAATATCACCCTGCTTCGGAGTAATACCAATCACGACCATATATTTGGAGCCGAATTTCTTTTCAATCAGCTTGGTCGAGGTGATGTAGGGATGCCCTTTAGGTGCAAGTGCATCTGGGTCAATAATAATTTTTACACCAGATGCCAGATATGCCAGAGCAAGTGTTAAGAGCATCACCACAGTCAAGACAATACGGCGGTGGCTAAGAATCCAACGCGCGTATCTCTCCATCATTTGTTGAGTCTTATGAGGTGGTTTATTGGTTTCGAGAGTTGGTTTATTTTCATTGCCAACCGACTCATAGGCTTCACCCTTCTGAGCCAATGCTTGAAGATTGTCGACATCTTTTTTGAACTGGGCGAGCACCATCTTTTTTAGCAGTGCTGGCGGCAATACACCAAAAAAACTACCTGGTTCAGCTTCAAACACCCATTCAATCCACGTACCTTCCGGATGTGGTTTGAAACGGTAAGTACCTGTGTAGTGAAAGGGCCCCTCCACTACTTTAAACGCATACAATTCGTTCGGTACCAGATGTGTAATTTCACCTTTAAAGGACATTTCACGACCAATAAAGCTAAAACCGATTTCGTACTTACTACCCACACGCGGAGTACTGTCTAGCAGTTCAGAATGTTTACACGACAATTGCCAACCTGCATCATTGGCCGGGTTTGCAAGGTAAGTGAAAACCTTGTCAATCTCGGCCGGTATGAGGAAAGCATGTTCTATGGTCACCATAGTGGTTCTACCTTCTTATATTTCTTATGCAGGAATTGGGTACATCTGATCAATGGTATGGGCTACAGCCACGACATTCTCAGCGTACATAATTGATGAGTGGTCACCAGGCAAATCGACTTGTGTCAACGTGTCTTTGACTAGTTGATCCCAACCTAGACTTTCTCCAAAGTCTTCCTGCTCATCTTTGGCCTTGACCAAAAGGATTGGAAAATCTTCAGGTTCTGGGAAATAGGTCTGGAGTGCGATGCCATTCGCCAAATAAGTATCAAAGTAAAGTCGGAAATCTGATGGGTCTGCATCGAGAGGCAGAACATTAATGGCTTTAGCTTCTTTAAGTACATGATCAAACATTTGATCTGGACTCAACTCACGCAAATATTGCGCTGGGATCGTCAACTTTTTGCCATAAGGTGCAGCCAAATCACGGGCGAACCAAGACAAAAGCATGGCATCGTCGGCATCTTCAGGTACATTTTCTGGAATTGGAGCACGCGTATCGATCATGACTATTCCTGTGACCTGTTGTCCCATTTGACGCAACTGACGGCTAATCTCGTAGGCAATCGCACCACCGAAACACCAGCCACCAAGGAAATAAGGTCCTTGAGGCTGCATCTTTTGCATTTCAGCAATATAGAGCGTCGCCATTTCTTCAATCGCCACTTCCGCAGCATCTGCCTCAATCAGTCCAGGAGACTGAATAGCACGTAGTGTACGGTTCGGATTAAGATGACGCGAAAGTTCCATATAACAGAAGGTACTGCCACCAATCGGATGGAACAGCCACAGCGGTTGCTCATAGGTTCCACGGCGCAGCTCAATTACGATGGATGGTTTAATTTCTTTATTTTCACGAATGATCTCACCCAGACGTTCCACAGTGGAGTACTGTGCCAACAAAGCAACTGACAGTTCGGTACCAAAAGCCTTTTTGAGATGGTTGACAAGCTTCACAGCTAATAGTGAATGCCCACCTAGTTCGAAGAAATCATCATGTATACCAACTCGCTTGACCGACAAGATCTGCTCAAAGGTAGTACACAGTTCGATTTCAATCGGATCACGCGGTGCAACATAATCATTGCTCTGCTCAAAGATCGGCTCAGGAAATGCCTTACGATCCAACTTCTTGTTGGCCGTCATTGGAAACTCATCCAATCGGATAAACGCACTTGGCACCATATAAGCTGGAAGATGGATTTGCAGGTTCTTTTTTAAACCAGCAATATCAAGCTCTTGTCCAGTTACATATGCCACCAGTTTCTGGTCGTTGTCACCTGTAGTTTTAACCAGCACTACTGCATCTGTGATACCGTCGATCTGTTTGAGGACATTCTCGATTTCACCTAGTTCGATACGGAACCCACGAATCTTGACCTGAAAATCCAGACGTCCGTGATGAGTCAGACGTCCATCTGTACGCAGGCAGACTTTATCCCCTGTACGGTAGAGTCGACCGGCATTTGGTAGAGATGGCAATGTTCTAAATTGTGCATCTGTCAGTTCAGGGCGTTGCCAGTAATCAACTGCCAGACCATCACCGCCAATCCAAAGCTCACCCATAACGCCTGGTGGAACTAAACGCTGCTGCTCATCAAGGACATAAAGCTGGGTATTCGCCAGTGGTTCACCTAAATCAATATACTTTGCATCAGTGATACGAGCCGCACTAGACCACACTGTAGTTTCGGTCGGACCATAGACATTCCATAGACAACCGACTTTACCGAGCAGTTTTTCTGCCAGAATAGTATCTAACGCTTCGCCTCCACAGAGTGCTGTCAATCCCGCATTGCCGCTCCACTCGCTGTCTAAGAGCATTTTCCAAGTAGCCGGTGTTGCCTGCAGGACATTGATAGACTTAGCATTTAGATAATCCACCAATTGATTGCCATCTTGTGATACTTCACGTGGGCAAACATGGACCACACCGCCGTACATCAGCGGAATGAGTAATTCAAGAATTGAAATATCAAAGGCATACGTGGTAATTGCTAATAGCTGAGTTTCAGTCGTTACTTGCAATCTATCATTCATAGATAGCAAGAAATTGATAATTGAAGGATGCCCAATACGGACACCTTTAGGCTTACCTGTCGAGCCTGATGTGTACATCACATAAGCTATGTCACCAAAGGCAAGCGTCTCGCGCACTTGTTCAAGTGCCACAACACCAGCTTGATTGATATCTAAGCGAGGCACAGAAACGTTAAGAGCATCCATTAACTCGGTTTGAGTCAAGATGACTTTAGGGTCGGCATCTTCAATGATGTTCTGTAGACGTTCAGTTGGGAAATTAGGATCCAGTGGTACATAAGCTGCACCTGCCGCCCAGATCCCAAGGATTGCTGCTGGCAATAACGCTGTGCGGTCTAACATTAGACCTACACGATCGCCCTGAGTAATACCGTGTATACGTAAATATTCAGCAATACCAGCAATATGTTGACCTAACTCACGATAGCTAACCACATGATCGTTTGAGGTCAAAGCATGATTGTCACCACGCTCTTCAATCTGCTTTAGAATCATTGCGAATAGATCATATTGAGCATAATCAGTCATCTTTCCACGGAGGGCCTCGAACTGGATACCATCTTTATAATCAGGTGCGATATCTAGCTCAACAATCTTGCGTTCAGGATGGGCCACCATCTCTGCGAGTACAGCTTTCAGCAGTTGCACCATATTCTCGGCAGACTGTGCAGAAAATAGATCAGTGTTGTATTTCAATACGCCAACGAGTTCACCTTGATATTCACCGCCCATTTCCAGCGTAATATCCAACTGTCCTTCTTGCTGGCGAACCGGAAAACTTCCTAATGTCAAATCTTGTCCAACCAAAGTAGCTGGAGTCTGAATTGGTAGGAGCAGTTCTTTAAACTCATCCATACCACCTAGACGTTCCCAGAACATTCCTATCTGAGCCAATGGATTAATACTGCCATCACGCTTTGGTGAGACAGCTTCAACTACTCTAGAAAAGGCAATTTTTTGATGTTTAAGGCTTTGTCTTAATTGTTCCTGAACCTGCTGCGTAAATTGACGTAAAGTCTGGTCAGCATCGATGTCTATGTGAATAGCAATCGTGTTGACAAACTGCCCCAATGCATTGCGTAAAGAACGTTCAAGTCGACCTGCTACGGGCGTAGCAATCACTAGATTATTTTCATTAGAGAGTTTGTGTAGCAGAACATAAAAGCCAGATAGCACAAGCCCGAACAATGTGATCTCATAATCTTTTGCTAAGTTTACAAGGCCAGATGACACTGACTCAGGCACACGGAAAACCAGTGAGCTACCTTTATGATGCTGTACGGCTGGACGAGGATAATCAAGTGGAATGCTATGCACATGTGGTGCATGCTTCAGTGCATTTTTCCAGAAAATTAAGCTCTCATCAGTATCATCAATCACGCTGCTCTGCTGCTTATCGGCATACTGTGCAAACTCGATTCCGTTCACTGCATCCGACTCTGCAACGATTCCAAAACGTTTACTGACATCTCGCAGCAACAAACCAATTGACCAAAAATCCATGAGCGCATGATGAATCACAAATGCGATCACATAATGATTTTGACCGCGTTCATAACAATGAATACGCCACAACGGTGGCTGAGTCAGGTCAAATGGCTGCTTGGTGTCCTGTTCAACCAATTGCGTCAAATCAGAAGCTTCAATATGACGAGCATCAGAAAAGATGATATTTGGATATACGCGATCCCAGATCAGTTGCTCAATTCCCTGATCATTGGCAGGCATACTTACACGTAGTAGCGGATAATCATGCATTACCGCTTCTAGTATCTCTATTGGCTTGTTACCCAATGACTGGTTGACCTTCACATCAAAGGCCACCACCATATTGTAAGCACTGCAAGTTGGCTCAAGACGCTGGATATACCAAATGCCAAGCTGCTCTGCAGAAATCGCATGACGCGACAGAACTTCCGGTTCTAGTCGTGCAAGGTTGTTCATGAAGCAACTCCCTGCTGCAACTCAGAAACAAGATATTCAGCCAACGCATTGATTGTTGGGTAATCCCATAATAGTGTTGGCTCAAGTTCTAATTTCGTCAGATCTTCTAAATCCCCAGAAACAGACAAAGCAACAATCGAATCAAGACCATAACTGGTAAATTTTTGATCTGGATCAATCGTCTCAGGCTCTACGCGCATCTCTTTAGCGACTAGCGTACGAATGATTGCGCTCCAGTAAGCTTTATCTTTATTCATGGGGTAATCTCCTTTTTAACCGGTTTGGCATCACGCGGTGCCAGTGCAAAATCGATGACAGATAACATGTGATTGGTTGAAATTCGGTCCAGCAGATCTGCCAATGTGCTTTCACGTAGTGACGTCATAGGAGGAGCTGTCTGCCCTTCAGCAGCATTTAAGAAAATGATCAGCCATGCACCATCCTGTAAAGCAGGCCTTAAACCATGGCGGTTAAAAACCCAGAAACCCAACACAGCAATACGAGCGAATAACTCGGCGTAGTCACGGGCGAGACTGAAGCGCATCGTTTCAAACTCCTTGCTTTGCTCAGAATTTGAAAAGTAGTCCTGAATTTTTTGATCCAATGAACGCTGTTCAACAAGAAGCTGGTTTGCTCGCTCATGTAGCGTAGCTAGCGTCTCAGCAGACAACCCAACTGTGACATTAGAGTCGTTGAGCATTTCGATGATTGTTTCGAGTGACTCCATCACCAAGTCACCATCTCGGTTGAAAATCTCAAGCTCACGGAAATCAATAGCACCTGTCTCTACCTGTAAGTCATATAACTGGCGATAGCGTGCTTTCGCTTCAGCTTGATTGAGATGGTCGGCTTTTTTGCTGCGCCCTTTATTGGCAGATTTGAGCTGAAAACTCAGACTGTCTAGGCAGACGGTGCTACTACCGTCAAACACACTGACAATCAGATGGTCCCTGAATGCTTTCTGGAACATTCCATCTGCATATGCATTTCTTAAGAAAAAACGTGACCCAAGCACTGAGGATGTGATTTTGGCAAGCGACTCTACATATTCAGGCACCAGTACCTTGACGATTGGTGACCATGTACTGAATTGATTGATACAAACGTGTAACCCTCGCGCACCAACAAGTGATAACACCTCCGCTGCTAAAAGGTAGGCATAAGCTGTAGCGAGTTGCTCACGTACCAACGGTATGCTTATTACTTTTTTGTTATATAACTCGCGTTCAATCGCAAACTCGGTTGCGATGCGTAGCATCGTATCGCCGGCACCTAGAGAGAAACTACTGCAATATGCACGTGTTACCTGTAGAGTTTTGAGTCCAAGTTCTAACCCCTGGCCTTCTTCACCGATTAGGGCATCTTTATGAATTTCAGCGTTATTAAAACCAATACCGCTGATATCTAAACCACGCATGCCCACTGTTGGCAGGCGGTTCAGGCTATACGTACCTTTAGAAGCCATATGACGCTTATCGAGCCAGAATGCACTCAGGCTACGGGGTCCACGATCATTTGACGTTTTAGCGATTAGACTTAAAGAGTCACCTAGAGTGGCGCGATTGATCGACCATTTCTCGCCATTTAAGACGTACTTACTGTCGGAAGGTTGCGCAGTCACTTCACTAGATAACAGGTCAGCACCATGCGCTTTCTCACTATAAGCCAGCGCTGGAGCAGCACCACTTAAAATTCGATTAGCGATGTTTTGGCATTGGCTCTCATTACCACCGATCCATACGATCACAGACCAAGCATTCGTGCTATAGGTCGAATTGATGGTCAGATCGCGTCGTGCCAACACGCGATGCAGATATAACAACTCTTCACCAATTTCCATACGGCCTCCAAGCTCTGAAGGCACATAGAAACGGTTCATACCCACCGCATTCAGAAAATCAACAGCTCGCTGTGGATATTGCTCTTTCTCATCACGCTCGATAGCTGCGGACCAAGAAAAATCATTATTGGTATCATGTACGGAGCCTAAAATTTGCTCCAGACGAGCGGCAGATTGAAACTGCCGCAAATTGGACGTAAGTGACATGGATTTTCACTCAAAGATTTAAAAGATAAGGGTTAAAACAAAGCACTTTTCAGACGATTAAAAATCAGCGTGCGTACTTCACGTTCCTTGATCATTGAGTTGAGTAGATTGGAGCTATAACGAATCAGCTGCCCCCGCTGCTCACGATCACGGATGACGTCTAAGCCGTTCTTGACATAGTTTCGAGCAATCACCGTTCTACGGTTTGGATGGGTTAAACAGACCAGTTGACCGCGTTCGATCTGCTCTTTAATTTTTCTTCTTCTAATTTTGCCGCTAGTGGTCTTATTTATACGGCCTTGGTGCAGTAAATAGACACCGTCTACAGGCAAGCCAATATCAGCCGCCACTTGTTCTTTAACTTGAGTTCTGATGGTTTCAAAATTAAGTGTCTTATCTAAGGACTTTTTCTTAATCTCAAGTACAACCGTAACCCCTTCAGAATCAGCAAAGTTCACTGCTGCGACACAACCTTTACGAACAGCAGGATGTGCCATTTCAACAGAGCATTCGATATCTTGCGGATAATAGTTTTTGCCACGAATGATAATCACATCCTTAAGGCGGCCAGTTATATAAAGGTCTCCGTTTTTGATAAAGCCCATATCACCCGTTCTTAAGTAGTGTACTTGGCTAGGTTGTCCCGCCTCATCAAGAATCGTTGCTTCAAAGGTCTCCTGATTAACTTCCGGCTTTTGCCAGTAACCTGCAGTGACACTCTCACCTGCTAGCCAGATTTCACCGACTTCATGAGCCGCTACCTCTTTACGGGTATGAGGATTAACGATACGACAATCAATATGTTTCGAGATCTTGCCACAACTCACTACTTGCACGGCTGTCTGATCTTGGCTGGTCTGTACCAAATGGGCATTTAACTTGTCACGATCAAGTGAAATTGCATTGAGAGGGCCAGTTACGCCACTGACTAAGAGCGTCACTTCTGCCAAGCCATAACATGGCAAGAAAGTATCAAGTCGGAGCTTCGATTGTGTATTGAACTTCTCCATGAAGCGTTGCATGACATGGGCCTTGATCGGCTCGGCACCATTAAACAGCACACGCACACGGCTTAGATCAAGCGCTGCAGCCTCCTCATCAGTGATGCGATGTAGGCACAATTCATAGGCAAAGTTTGGTCCACCACTAATCGTGACGCCTTTTTCACTAATAAATTGTAGCCATTTAAGAGGTTTTCGAATGAAGTCCAGCGGCGACATGACATAACAAGTCAGTCCCACATATACGGTTTGCAAAACCGAGCCAATCAACCCCATATCGTGGTAAACAGGCAGCCACGTCAGGCCAACATCTTCTGGTTGTGTACCAAAAGCTTCGGCAATCATGACTTCATTGGCCATAATATTTTTATGAGTGACAATTACGCCTTTAGGCCAGCCTGTTGAGCCTGAGGTATATTGAAGGAAGCAGATATCTTTTTCAGTAATAAGCGGAAAATCTTTTTCCACCAAGTCACGCTGCAATTCGGCATCAACAGCATGTAATATCAAATTTTCATTTTGAGCTTTTAGTGTGATAAGACCTGCGAGCTCAAGAATCTTTTTTGTTGTGAGTACAATCTTAGGCTCACAGTCATTCATAATATTCAAAATATTAGAAAAACCATTACGGTTAAACGGTAAGCTGACTGGTACTGCAATAATTTTAGCTTTCAAACAGGCAAAGAACGATACGATAAAGTCCAATCCAGGTTCGAACAGCAATACGGCACGGTCACCACTGTCTACAATATTCATTAATATTTGGGCTTGATGTTGAACTCGCTCATTCAAATCTGCATATGTCAGAGATTGAATACCACCAGACTGGCGTCCCAAATACTCAAAAGCGATCTTATTTCCATTTAATTTTGCGTGGGATTCCAAAGTTGCAATGATATTATCCGTACACATTACAGCCATAACTTACTCCGATTAATTATAATTAACCTTTAAAATCTGCTAATTCAGAAACGACATTTCTTGCTAGGTTTCTTAATAAAAGAATAAATATACTTTTTATTTAAAATATAAATTCACATTATATTTTATGTATGAGTGTTACTTATTACACCTGTAAGTGTTTACAGGTTAGTGGTCTCTTATCGAAAATTAAGAAGCTAAATCCTTTATATGAATCATTTTTTGTTCAGTTATATATTTTTAATTTCTTATCATTATTTTAAATTAATGCCTCATCTATTCCTAATTTAGATACGTATAAGCCAAGATTTTGAAGGTTTTTTACTCTTAAACAGTTTCTTTTTTATTACTTTTAACTATAGAGTAAATATTTTCAAAAAATTTATAAAAAAATATAAATTAAAAATCAAACTATTATATTTATATAGGCACACATAAAAAATAAATATTTAAGAATACAACATAAATATAAAATTTTATTTTAATATTGAGATATACTTATTATATTTCCTTAAATTTAAAACATTTGATTAACTTAAATCAAACATATAAATCTTAAAATTATTTATTCCATTTAATTTTAATATTAAATTCCTATGTTATTTATAATCTCTACAAAAGCCCTAACATTACAGCTCGAATAGCTGCTGAAATTTTATTATTTACATTTAACTTTTGCATGGAGTTACTGAGATGGAAATTTACGGTTCTTTCAGTTACACCAAGAATCTGAGCTATTTCTGCTGACGTTTTGCCTTCAGCAGTCCAACGTAGCGCCTCTTTTTCTCTGTTCGTTAAATAAAGATTGAATTTAGCAAACTCTACATCATTTACTATTTTAGCAATGCTGGAATGCACTGTTTGAGTCAACCAATACATATTCGTATATTGTGCTTTTTGCTCTTTTTCTGATAACTGGTCATTGGATCTTGCCAGTGTTAGCATTCCTCGGGTCCCAATAAAATCACGGCTTGACTGAGCCCAACCGACATTTAAACCATAAGAACGCGCTTCCTCCCAAAAATCTTTTTCTGCCTGTGTCTTTGCAGATTGACTCGACCAAACAAGAGGTTGAAGTGATACCATACAATGCTGCACAGTTGGATCTATCTTCACATATTGCCGTTCCACATAACGTTTCTGCCATGCTTCTGGATAATTATTCAACATAATTGTTTTTGGTTCAGCAATAGATAAGGGTGATTGCATACCATAAGCGCAATAGTCAAATCCGAGCCTTGATGCGGTAGATTTAACGATCTCAAACAACTGGTATTCATTTTTTACCACCAAAAATGCTGATAATAAATCCTCTTGCCAACTTTCCATTTGCTCTCATTAGACTCCATTCACAGACTATTTTTTATTCGGTTGCATATTGTGAATCCAAGCAATCAAATTGAAGTGTAGGTCTAATCTTTTACCGTAATTTCCATAAAGTCCTTCAAAAATCTAAAAGATTCTGAAGTTGCTAAATATATTTTCGGTGCCTACTCTTCTATTAGAGCTCTCAATTAAAGATTTTGAATTCATTATCCAATTAACAACACTTTTAAGCCCGGAATGGTTGCAAATTATTCAGATAAACTAGATGTCTGAAAGCTTTCAAGGTTGTTATATTTCATGCGCAGATTATGCTTTAAAAATTAAAATTTACACGATGCATTTTATTCCAAAATATATATTTTTTTAATTTATAAAGAGGTCGACTACTTAATCTTTATAGTATGCTTTTATTAATTTAATTAAATAATATTGTCTATCAATTATTCGATATCTCCAATTTTCTTATTTTTTATATATAAAAACTAAAAATAATTATAATATTTTAAAAACCAATCAATTACTGTAGAAATCCCTATACTTGTAATTATTATTTGAGTAATAGCAATATTGACTATCTAATAAGCTCCAACGAAGGATTCTCTTTAAAAAAATAACTTTTTACCCGAAAATCTCTCTAATAAGAAGAGCTTAAAGATGTGCTAACAAATTACAGTTAACCTGTTAAATATAACAGTATTTTATTGGCAAAAATTTATGTTATTTATTCATTAAATCTTAATTTAGGGTACTTAAGCAGGTAGCATGGTTAGCATACCCCCTCATTTCTCTATCTCAACAGATGGTTTTATTCGAATGAACGAAAACCAACTCATGAGTTATCCTCTCCAACATATCATCTCTACCGTTGAATCTAGACATACTGAAGCGTCTCAAATTTTCTATTATGGTTTTACTGAATGGGCAACTTCACAAACTCCAGCTTTAAGTACCGGATGGGATTGGGAACTCATTGAGAATAATGGCATCACTACCGTAAAACGAGTGGGGTTACCTCGAAGCAATATCATGATTGTTGACGTATCTGGTATGGATATCGGATTTGATATTAATGAAACATTACTCGAGAAAAAAATAGATACTTTGTTCTGGGAACCGTTTATTTATGCCCAAATCAATACGTCATTAACCAAGTCTTCATTAAGTCAAACCTTCTCTTAGAAACCTGTAAATTCTTACAGTTACCGCCTTTCCAGCTGTTCAGTAAAGTCACTTGAAAAATAAGTGGAAGCACTTGTAATGAATATTATTGCTGGATTTCAAAACAATTTTTCAGAAGGCCTATATACCAAATTTAAAAGTTACCGCTACAGGGTATTTGTTGAATATTTGGGTTGGGAGTTGAACTGTCCAAACAATGAAGAACTAGATCAATTTGATAAAGTCGATACAGCTTATGTCGTGGCTCAAGACAGAGAATCCAATATCATTGGTTGTGCCAGATTACTACCCACCACACAACCCTATTTACTCGGGGAAATATTTCCCCAACTTCTCAATGGAATGCCTATTCCCTGCTCACCAGAAATTTGGGAATTATCAAGGTTTTCAGCCGTAGATTTTTCAAATCCGCCTTCCTCTAGCAGTCAGGCTGTGTCATCACCTGTCTCAATTGCAATTCTGCAAGAAGCAATCAAGTTTGCAAGAGAACAAGGCGCAAAACAACTCATTACGACTTCTCCTCTTGGAGTAGAACGTTTATTACGTGCTGCGGGTTTTCGTGCCCATCGTGCAGGTCCACCAATGACGATTGATGGATATTCGATGTTTGCATGCTTGATTGATATCTAATTTCTTATATAAGACTCATGCCTATCCATGGGGCATGAGTCCTAATTTTTACATAGCAATCTATACATATGACCGAGCAAGATGAGTGCATATCAATCAATCTTGGTTTTTAGATTTAAGTTTGCTTTCTTATAATAAGTCTCATCCTTTTTATAGCTCCAATCGCGCGGCATAAATGATGTCGATATAATCGCAACTACAGCCATACTTCCAATATAAAACATAATTAAATATGGATTGCCTTGCCCAATACTGAGTAGTTTAGTGGCAATCATAGGGGCTAAACCACCACCCAAAACACCTGCCAACTGTACCGAAATCGAAATACCGCTATAACGAATTTCAGCAGGAAATTGACGCGCAAAAAGCTGAGCTTGTGGCGCATACATAATCGGAAACACCACACCAATTGCCAAAACAATTGCCGTCCAGACCAGCACCGGATCTTTGGTATTGAGCATGCTAAAAAATGGATAAGAATAAAGTGCCAATACACATAGACCAAACATAAACATATTGCGTTGACCGACTTTATCAGACAAATGTCCGCATAACGGCGTCATAAATAAAATCACGGCTGCACCGCAAATAGTGGCAAACAAAATGTCTTGTCGTGGAATACCTAATTGTGTGGTGGTGTAAGCTAACGTAAAGGTTGAAGCAATATAGAACCATGCATTTTCGGCAGCGCGAGCCAAAATAATGGTGATAAGTTGTTTTGGATGGTTTTTAAAAACCTGAAAAGCCGGAACTTTGACTTCTTCGGACTGTTGTTTTACTTTTTCAAAGTCTGGTGACTCAGGCACTTTTACACGAATATACCAACCCACTGCCAGTAAAATAATGCTGGCAAGAAATGGTAAACGCCAGCCCCAGCTAAACAATGCTTGCTCAGGTAATAACGACACCAGTCCTAGTGCGATTGAGGCGAGCATTAAGCCCCCACCGGTACTGGCTTGAGGTAAACTTCCCCAAAACCCTTTACCACCTTCGGGTGCATGTTCTACTGCCATAAGCACGGCACCGCCCCACTCACCGCCCATGGCCATACCTTGAATAAATCGCAAGATCACCAAGCCAATTGCCGCCCAATATCCAATTGACTCGTAAGTCGGTAAGAGGCCAATCAGTACGGTTGGAATTCCCATGAGCATCAGCGTTAGCAATAACATTGACTTACGGCCAATCTTGTCACCAAAATGGCCAAAGACTAAACCACCAAGTGGACGGCCAATAAACCCAACAGCATAGGTTGCAAATGCTGCAAGCACACCTGTAAGTGGGTCCAGATTTGGGAAAAATAGTTTGTTAAAAATGAGGGCTGCTGCTGCACCATAAACAAAAAAGTCATACCACTCAATCGTGGTGCCGACCATGCTAGAGATGCCTGCTAATCGATGTGACGACTTTTTAGGATGTGAACCGTTTCCATGTATTGTTTGCATCGTAATGTCCTTTTTAGATTTTCTTGTTTTGTCTTTTTATGCTTATGATCTATCCTGACCATAAGCATGTTCAGGTCTCGCTTGATCTCCTTAAGCTTTTTATGTGTTTGAAAAATGGTTTAGCTTAGTTTTTCTAAAATTTGTTCCAGCTCAGGATTACGTTCTTGCCACCGTGGTTGTTTATCTTTATCAACAATGAGCGCACGAACGCCTTCAATAAAGTCACCATGCTCAAACCAGATATCCTGTAAATCACGCTCAAGCTGCATACACTGCTGTAGTGAAAGTCCACGGCCTAAATGTTGCAGTTTCAAGCTGGTTTGTTTGGCAATAAATGAACGCTGCTGCAAAATACTAAGCATTTTACTCGCCCAAGTCTTTAAGCTCTCATCCTTTTCATTTTCAAGGCTTTGTTCTATCTCATCTAAATGCTGAAATCCAAAATGTTTACGGATGCCTTCGGCAAGTTGTTTAAGCTCACTTTCAGCAGGACGAGTAATAAATCGGGTAATGATGTGTTCAATTCCCTCTTTGCTTAAACTTGGCGCTTCGACGAGAGCGTCTTGTAAAGCTTGTAACTGATCGCTTGGCACATGGTAGTCAATTAAGTCGAGATAGAGCGCATCACTACTGCTGATCTGCTCACCCGTAATTGCCATATAAACGCCAATATCATCAAGGCGAGACAGGAAATGAGTTGCGCCAACGTCCGGGAAAAAACCAATCGCTGTTTCAGGCATGGCAAATCTGGACTTTTCACTGCTTACCACAATGTGACACGCCTGAGCCAAGCCAAAACCACCACCTAATACATAGCCATCAAGCACAACGATGATTGGCTTTTCATATTCGCGCAGTGTATTGAGCATTTTATATTCGGCACTAAAGTAACCTTTGTAATCGGCTGTGCCATTTTTATAACTGTCATAGAGATAGCGAATATCGCCACCTGCACAGAAGGCTTTTGGGCTATTTGATTTAATTAAGATCGCCTGAACAGCAGCATCATTTCGCCACAACTCCAATTGGGCGCCAATTCCTTCAATCATATCTAACGACAATGCATTGAGATGAGTCACACGATCTAAGGTGATCACGCCAAGCTTACCTTGTCGCTCAATCATTAAGTGATTTTCTGTATTCATTTTATTGATCTCTTACTGATTTTTAAAATTTGCCTGCCGTTTTTCAACAAATGCCTGCATGCCTTCTTTTTGGTCCGCAGTTGCAAAAATGGAGTGGAACATGCGACGTTCAAAACGTAAACCTTCGGTAAGGTTCACCTCAAAAGCTCGGTTAATGGTTTCTTTGAGCATCATATTTGCAGTTAAAGACCGTGCTGCGATTTTTTCAGCGGCTTGCAAGGTTTGTTCAAGTAATTCTTCTTTACTAAACACACGTGCAACCAAACCACTTTGTTCTGCCTCTACTGCACCCATTTGACGAGCGGTAAGGCACATTTCCATTGCTTTCGCTTTACCAATGGCATGGGTTAAACGCTGTGTCCCACCAATACCCGGAATTACCCCTAAAGTGACTTCGGGTAAACCAAACTTGGCGTTATCAGCACAATAAATAAAGTCACACATGAGTGCTAATTCACAGCCACCACCCAATGCATAACCACTCACCGCAGCAATTAAAGGTTTACGGCGCTGTGCAATACGGTCTGCAAGATGGAAAAAGTCATCTAAATAAATATCGGGGAAAACCAAATCGGCCATTTCTTTAATGTCAGCCCCTGCGGCAAAAGCTTTTTCTGAGCCTGCCAATACGATGCAGCCAATTTCGCGATCTTTCTCGAGTTGATCTAATGCCTGATTAATTTCACTAATTAATTCACTATTTAAGGCATTGAGCGCTTGAGGGCGATTTAAGGTAATCAATCCAACCCCATTACGCTTTTCTAATAAAATACTTTGCCACTGCATTATTTATTCCTTGTTCTGGTTTTATAGACTACGTGCGATGACTAAACGTTGAATATCACTTGTGCCTTCGTAAATTTGACAAATACGGGCATCACGATAAATACGTTCAATTGGGAAATCTCTGAGATAACCATAGCCACCAAACACTTGTAAGGCATTTGAGCACACACGTTCCGTCATTTCTGAAGCAAATAGTTTGGCCATTGAAGCTTCATTCAAACACGGTTGGCCTGCTTCTTTGAGACGTGCAGCGTAGTGAACCAGTTGTCTCGCTGCTTCAATTTCAGTTGCCATGCTAGCAAGGCGAAACGCGATGGTTTGATGCTCAAAAATTGGTTTTCCAAAAGTAATACGCTCTTTGGCATAACGAGTTGCTTCTTCGAGCGCCGCACGTGCTAGACCGACTGCTTGTGCAGCAATACCAATACGTCCACCTTCTAAATTGGCGAGAGCAATTTTCAGGCCTTCACCTTCTTTACCCAGCATGAGACTTTTATGGATGCGTACATCTGTCAGCGCAATTTGGCAGGTATCTGAAGCATGCAGACCTAACTTTTCTTCTACACGAATCACTTCATAACCCGGTGTCTCGCGTGGGACTAAAAATGCACTAATCCCCTTTTTACCTGCGCTCGGATCGGTCACAGCAAACACGATAATGACACCGGCATTATTACCCGAGGTAATAAACTGCTTGGCACCATTTAAAATGTAATCGTCGCCATCTTTTACCGCACGGGTCTTGATGGCTGCTGCATCTGAGCCAGTATGCGGTTCGGTTAAGGCAAAAGCTCCTATCATTTCACCTTGTGCCAAAGGTTTTAAAAAGCGCTCTTTTTGCTCGTCAGTCCCAAATTTTAAAATAGGCACACAACCAACCGAGTTATGTACACTCATAATGGTCGAGGTTGCCCCATCCGCTGCTGCAACTTCCTCGAGTGCCAGTACATAGGCTAAGTTACCCGTGTCTGAACCACCCCATTCCTCTGAAACAAGCATTCCCATAAAACCGAGTTGTCCCATTTGAGTCAGAGTTTCTTTTGGAAAAGTTCCATCTCGATCCCAATCACTGGCATTAGGCTTGATTTGTTCTTGGGCGAAACTTTTCGCCATATCACGAATGAGTAATTGTTCTTCGGTAAATTGCATTATTATTTCCTTTACCCTGCTTTAGCTTGTTGTTTAGCAATTTCTTGATTACGCAATAAAAAGCGCTGAATTTTGCCACTTGGAGTTTTAGGTAATTCACTCACAAATTCAACTAATCGTGGGTAAGCATGAGCAGAAAGTCGTCTTTTAACAAACTGGCTGAGTTCTTCAGCAAGTGCATCTGAAGGTTGTACGCCCGCAGCTAAAATTACAAAAGCCTTAACCACTTCAGTGCGATCCGGATCAGGCACGCCTATTACTGCGGCTTCAATCACAGCGTCGTGTTCAAGTAGTGCGCTTTCTACATCGAAAGGTCCAATACGATAACCCGATGTGGTGATCACATCATCGCTACGGCCGACAAAGCTCATACTGCCATCGGCATGTAGCTCGGCAGTATCACCCGTTAAATAGTAATGACCAATGAAAGGTGATTTACGACTTTCTTTATAGCCACCAAACCACATCATTGGAGACTGGCTAATGTCGACTGCTAAAATTCCCGGTGTGTCTGGCGGAAGTTCTTCACCTTGTTCATTAACAATTGCAACACGATAGCCCGGACTTGGAAAACCTGCTGAACCAGCATGAATTTCATGTTTTAAACCATGATGATTACACACCACCATGCCCACTTCAGTTTGCCCATAATGGTCATAAATTGGAGCATCAAGGACTTGTTTAAACCAACGAATTACTTCTGGGTTAAGCGGCTCGCCTGCACTACTCACCACACGGAATTGTCCTTTTAACGGCGCCATTTGTGCCGGATCAGCCGCCATCATCATGCGGTAAGCCGTTGGTGCACCTGCCAAGTTGTTAACTTTATAATCTTTCACAATTTGGCATAGGCTATCGGTACTAAAACCGCCTTCATAGAACAAAGTGGCATGGCCTAAAAATAACGGTCCAGTAATCGCATAGTACAGACCATAAGCCCAACCCGGATCGGCAATATTCCAGAATGAATCCTCTTCGGTTAAACCAATGGCATCTTGCATATATCGACCAAAAGCAATCAATGCTTTTAGTGGCACTTCCAATGGTTTCGCTGGTCCTGTAGTGCCTGAAGTAAACATAAGCAAGAAAGGATCTTGGATGCTACGCATCACCAGATCACATTGATCGGACTGCTGCTTCACTTCATTCCAGAAATTAAAATCACCTGCTTTAAGCGGAGTACCTTGTGCGTCGGCCACTGTCATAATTGCAGGGCACTTTTCAATTTCGTCGAGCTTGCTACGGTTGCCCATATCGGTCACCACCAGCTTACTTTGAGCAAGTTGAATACGGTGCTCAATCGCTTTGGGACCAAAGGCAGTAAATAGGGGTTGGTACACCGCACCAATTCGCCAAGCTGCCAAAATGGTCACAATCAGTTCAGGTGTTCTCGGTAATAAGCCTGAAATACGGTCTCCCGCTTTCACACCTTGTGATTTTAAAAAGTTAGCAAACTGACTCGACCATTCTTTTAGTTCACGGAAGGTATATTGTTCTTTGCGACCGTCTTTTCCTTGCCAGTACAGCGCGATCTTGTCGCCATCTGCATGTCTATCACAACATTCATAACATGCGTTCAGTGCATCGAGTGAACCTGACAACATCTGTTTAGCAGTGCTTTCCAAATCGAAAGCCTGTACAGCATTTTGATAATCCATCATATCTTTTCCCTCAGTCCGGATTTGTTGTTATTCACGACAGGGTTTGATTTATTCGTTTAAAGCCATCCTTTGGCTTTACCGTTATGCCTCTTGTGGCAGGTATTGTTGAATAATGCTCGAGAAATCGAGATGAGCATTACCACGCATACACATTTGCTGATAAAGCTGTTGCACCATACCACCTAACAAAACCGGCTGTTTGACTTGGCCTGCGGCTTCTACAGCGAGTCCTAAATCTTTGAGCATTAACTGAGTTGCAAACCCATCTTGATAGCCTCGAGATGCGGGCGCATTTTCATTAATATGTGGCCATGGGTTACACACATCCGAACTCCAGCAACGGCCACTTGAAGTATTAATTACACCTGCCAATGCTTGTGGGTCGATGCCTAGCTTCACACCGAGTGCCATGCCTTCGGCCACCGCAGCCATTGAAATTCCTAAAATCAGGTTATTGCAAATTTTGGCAATTTGGCCTGCACCGACATCACCACAATGAACAATATTTTTGCCCATGTGACTGAGCACAGGTTTCACCTCATTAAAGGTTTGCTCATCGGCACCGACCATGAAGGTTAAGGTTCCTGCTTGAGCACCAATGGTTCCACCAGAAACGGGTGCATCACAAATTTTAATATTTTTGCTATGTGCAACAGCAGCAATGTCTTTAATAGTTTGCGGGTCAATGGTGCTGCTATCAATGCATAAGCTACCTGCTTTTAGCACTTCCAAGACACCATTTTCGCCTAAGTAAACCTCTTTAACATGCTTCGCCGCAGGCAACATGGTAATGACTACATCTGCTTGTTTAGCTGCGTCCTGTGGGCTGTCGCAAACCACACCACCTGCCTCGGCGAAGTGCTGAATCGCGACTTCACTGAGGTCGTAACCATAAACTTTGAGTCCGGCTTTTAGTAGGTTTTGGGCCATTCTGCCGCCCATATTCCCTAGACCGATAAAGGCGATATTCATCCGTGATCCCCTTAACGTAAACTAATGGTTGTATTTACACCACCAACTTCATGGCTATCTTCAAACCAGCGACTGGTAATCGTTTTGGTTTGGGTATAGAACTGCACAGCCTGTTTGCCGTATGGCCCCAAGTCGCCAAGTTTTGAGCCTCTTGAACCGGTAAAACTAAAGAACGGCACTGGTACAGGAATTGGAATGTTGATACCGACTTGACCAATATCAATAACGTTTTGGAAAGTACGTGCAATGGCACCGCTTTGTGTGAATAGACCTACACCGTTACCAAATGGGTTGGCATTGATCAAAGCGATTGCTTCATCGAGTGTATCTACACAAATAATTAAAAGTACCGGGCCAAAGATTTCTTCTTTATAAATACGCATATCGGTATTTACACCACTAAAAATCGTGGCGCCCACAAAGTTACCTGACTCATAATCTTGTACTTGAACATTGCGACCATCGAGTAGTAACTCTGCGCCTTGCTCAACACCGCTATTAATCAAGTCAATTACACGCGCTTTGGCACGTTTTGAAATCACTGGACCAATGTCAGTATTTGGTTCATGGCCTGCATTTACTTTTAGAGTTTTGGCTTTTTCAACTAACTCTTGAATCCACTGTTTACTGTCACCAACCATCACTGCAACCGACAATGCCATACAGCGTTGTCCCGCTGCACCGAATGCTGCACCTACTAAAGCGTTTAAGGTTTGTTCCTTATTGGCATCCGGCATCACAACCACATGGTTTTTTGCACCCATCATGGCTTGCACACGTTTGCCATGCTGCCCTGCAAGGTTATAAACATGTGTTCCAACCGCTGTTGAACCTACAAATGAAATTGCTTTAATGTCTTTATGGGTACACAAACGGTCAACCACTTCTTTACCGCCATGCACAACGTTCAGCACACCTGCCGGAATACCTGCTTGAATCGCAAGCTCAACCAACATCATGGTCGATAATGGATCTTGTTCTGAAGGTTTTAAAACAAAAGTATTGCCGCACACGATTGCCATTGGGAACATCCAAAGCGGGATCATGGCTGGGAAATTAAACGGCGTAATACCTGCACAAACGCCCAAAGGTTGCTGCAAGGTATAGGTGTCGACACCACGTGCTACACCTTCAACATATTCACCCATTTGTAAAGTACCAACTGAGCAGGCATGTTCAACCACTTCTAGACCACGTTGAATATCACCTTCGGCATCTGCCAAAGTTTTACCTTGTTCAGCCGTCAATACTTGTGCAATGTCTTTCATGTTGGCACGGATCAAGTCTTGTAGCTTGAGCATGATGCGCATACGTGCCTGAATTGGGGTCTGGCGCCATGAAGCAAAAGCATCTTGTGCAGCCTGAATAGCAGCGTCGACTTCTTCAACCGTTGCAAAAGGCACGCGGCCAATCACTTCCTGAGTTGCAGGGTTAACAATGTCTTGCCATTCTTGTGTTTTAGATTCGATAAACTGTCCGTTAATAAGTAATTTAGCGGTGTCCAATTCGATTTTCTGGATTGTGTTCATAACCTCTCCGTAGGTCATATTTTTATTGTGTTCAGTTATTAGAAAATACTTTTCTATGTATTTTCTTTATTCAGGTTTTATTTGAGACTAACAAAGAAATCTTTGACCACCAACGCAAATTCATGCACGATTGTTGTGCAAATATGCACAGGGACAATAACAAAAATGAAAGTGGATTGGGATCATCTACAGTTTTTTCTGGTTTTAGCACGCACTAAAACTCTAACCAATGCTGCACGTATTATCGGTGTCGAGCACAGTACGGTGGCTAGACGGATTCAGGCTCTAGAACTTGCTTTAGGTACTACGCTATTTAAACGTGAAGCAACCGGTTATGAGTTAACTCTCGAAGGGATGGCACTTGTCCCTCGAGTTGAACAAATGGAACAAGCTTTCTTACAAATTGAAAAACCGCACCAACCTTTGCAAGGTCGTGTGCGAATTGGCACACCTGAGGGCTTTGGAACCGCATTTTTAGCCCGCTTACTGGCTGAGTTCTCCATCCAGTATCCTCTGCTTACCATCGACCTGATACCCGTACCAAAAATGATTAAGCTCTCGCACCGTGAAGCAGATATTGTGGTGTCGATTGAACGCCCAACCTCAGGGCCTTATATCATTACGCGCTTGTCTGATTACTGTTTAAAAATTTACGGTAGCCAAAACTATCTAGCGCAAAACCCACCAATTCGCCGTCTGGAAGATTTAACCCATCACCGCTTTGTGAACTATATTGATGATCTGGTGTATAGCCCCGAGCTGTATTGTCTAGAACGCTTACCTTTGAAGCTTAACGCAAACTTTCGTAGTAGCAGCATTTTGGCGCAACAAATTGCGGTCAGCGCAGGCGCAGGTCTTGCAATTTTGCCCAAGTTTTTGGCAGATGATAAGCCTGAGCTCGAAGAGGTGTTAGAACAACAAGTTCGTTTTACCCATACCTTCTGGATGCTGACCTTCGTTGATTTACAGCATGAGCCGCGCATTAAACTGGTCTGGGATTACTTGCGTAAACAGGCCGATAAATACCAACATTTACTGGTTGATTAAATAATAAATAAAAAGCCAATCATATGATTGGCTTTCTGGTAAATCGAGACAGGTTAATTAAAAGATTTCTTGACCTAATTTTCTCATACGCGGCTTATAGAACGCATAATAGGTCACACTTAAAACTACTAACCATACTGGGCTAACGTATAACGCTTTTAAGGTATCTGGCTCTAATGCCAAAATCACCAAGGTAAACAAGAAGAATGCAATAACGGCATAAGCCATCAACACACCGCCCGGCATTTTGAAGGTAGATGCTGCATGTAACTCTGGGCGAATTTTACGATAACGTAAATAACACGCCATGATTAAAATCCACACGCTAATGAATAAAATCACACAGAGCGAGCTTGCCAAAGTAAATGCTTCCATCGTGTTTGGAACAAAGTACTGAAGCACCGCTCCGCCCATAATGAAAATACATGAGAAGATTAAGCCATTTGACGGTACAGCACGTTTTGATAAACGTCCCAAGACACTCGGTGCCTGACCATCTTTTGATAAACCAAACAACATACGGCTCGTTGAAAACACGCCACTATTCATCGAAGACATGACCGAAGACAGCACAACCAAGTTCATGATAATTGCTGAAATCGGAATACCTGCATTTAAGAACAATTCAACAAACGGGCTTTTATCTGCACGGATATGATTCCAAGGCGTCACTGACATCACGACAAAAAGTGCCAGCACATAAAACAGAATAATACGTACCGGAATCGCGTTAATTGCTTTTGGTAAGTTAGTTTGCGGATCTTTCGTTTCAGCCGCTGTGGTACCAATCAACTCAACACCAATAAAGGCAAACACTGCAATCTGGAATCCGGCTAAAAATCCACTTACACCTTTTGGAAACAGACCACCATGCGACCAGACATTACTGATGCTGACAACGTCACCATGAGGAGCTTGGAAATGAGTGAGAATCATGTAGCCACCCACACCAATTAAGCCAATAATTGCCAAAATCTTAATGAGTGCGAACCAGAATTCTACTTCACCAAACAACTTGACCGTAAGCAAATTAAGTCCTAAAACGAATAGTACACAGCCCGCACTAATCATGGCCTGTTGCATTGGTGAGAAACTGGCACCCTCGGGCAACCAGAAACTTAAATAATTAATAACTGCTGATAGATCGGCAATACCGACCAATACCCAGCCTAGCCAATAGGTCCAGCCAATATAATAGCCAGCCCATGGGCCGATTAAGTCATATGCCATATCAACAAATGACTTGTAATGTAAATTAGCAAGTAGTAATTCACCTAATGCACGCATAAGGAAAAAGAACATACCGCCAATTAACATGTAAATAACGAGAATCGAAGGACCTGCGAGGGAGATGGTTTTGCCCGAGCCCATAAATAGACCGGTACCGATTGCACCGCCAATTGCAATGAGCTGTAAATGGCGATTACTTAATTTCCGTTGTAAATGATCAGGGGAACTTGCCTCATCTGAATGATGAACCATTGTCATATTAGAAGTCCTTTTTATATTTGCTTAATTTCAATCAGCAACATATAGGGAGAAAACGAACCGTATATCGTGGGTTGCTGAGTCTATACATCGGGACAAGATGTTCAAGTATATTTTTTCCTTAATTGATCTATCTTTTATCCCTATTTTTTTAAATTGCATTATTTATGTACTGCCTTCACGGCAATTTTAATTATCCAATCTCAATTCACCAGATGAGCCGAAGTGTAGCATGCGATATTGTTCAATGTCGCTTTCCCACCCCCTTCAAAACTGCACTGATGACTCAAAAATAAACAATATTATTCCGATAAAAAACCTAAAGAAAATAAAAAAAGCCAATCATGTTAGATTGGCTTTTTAATAAAACTTAATGGTCGTTGACGAGTTCACGTCCTAGTCTTTTCATGCGCGGTTTATACAGCACATGATAAGTCACACCTAAAATGATCAACCATACTGGACTGACATATAGCGCTTTTAAGGTATCAGGCTCTAATGCCAAGATTACCAAAGTGAAAAGCATGAATGCCAAAACAACATAACTCATCCAAATGCCGCCCGGCATTTTGAATGTAGATTTTTCATGTAATTCAGGACGTAATTTACGATAGCGTAAATAGCACACCATAATGAGACTCCACACACTAATGAAGAGAATCACACAGAGTGAACTTGCTAATGTAAATGCCTCCATTGTGTTTGGAACAAAGTACTGAAGCACTGCCCCGCCCATAATGAAAGTACAAGAGAAAATCAAACCATTTGATGGGACTGCGCGTTTTGATAAACGTCCAAATGCTCCCGGTGCCTGACCGTCTTTTGATAAACCGAACAGCATACGACTGGTTGAAAACACACCGCTGTTCATTGAAGACATGACCGAAGATAGCACCACCAAGTTCATGATGATCGCAGAAACCGGAATACCCGCATTTAAGAATAACTCAACAAACGGGCTTTTATCTGCACGAATGTGATCCCACGGTGTTACCGACATCACAATAAATAACGCCAATACATAGAACAAAATAATACGTACAGGAATCGCGTTAATTGCTTTCGGTAAGTTCTTCTGCGGGTCTTTCGTTTCAGCAGCTGTCGTACCAACCAACTCAACCCCGACAAACGCAAAAACGGCAATCTGGAATCCTGCCAAGAAGCCTTCTGTACCTTTCGGGAATAAACCGCCATGTGACCAGACATTACTAATGCTGGCAACAGCGCCTTGCGGAGCTTGGAAATGGCTGAAAATCATGTAGCCACCCACGCCGATCAGGCCAATAATTGCCAGAATCTTAATAAGGGCAAACCAGAATTCAATTTCACCAAATAGACGTACTGTAAGGAGGTTAAGTCCCATCACAAACAACACACAGCCTGCACTAATCATGGCCTGCTGTATTGGTGAGAAGCTTGCACCATCGGGTAGCCAGAAGCTCAAATAGTTAATGACTGCTGAAAGGTCCGCAATACCGACCAGCACCCAACCTAACCAATAGGTCCAACCCAAATAGTAACCAGCCCAAGGACCAATCAGGTCATGAGCCATATCAACAAAAGATTTGTAATGCAGATTTGCAAGGAGTAGTTCACCCATTGCACGCATTAAGAAAAAGAACATGCCTCCAATAATCATATAAATAAAGAGAATTGAAGGACCTGCAAGGGAGATGGTTTTACCTGAGCCCATAAATAGGCCAGTTCCAATTGCACCGCCAATTGCAATCAGTTGTAAATGACGGTTAGACAGTTTTCGTTGCAGATGATCGGGAGAATTTTCCGTATCTGAATGACGAGCCGTTGTCATATTAAAATTCCTTTTTGAATTCCTTTGTTAAGATCAGCAACCTATGGCGAAAATTGAACCGTATGCCATAGGTCACTGAATCTGTTCACCAAAAAACGACTGGTTAAACCGTATCTATCTTCCTTCTGTTAGATACATCATCGTTTTTGGAGTAAAGCCGAATTACTTTTGTGCTGCCGTCACGGCAATTTCAATTAACCAATCTGGATTGACCAAATCGGCCTGAATTGTGGCACGCGATGGAGCAACACACCCTTTTAACCAGTCAACCCAAATTGCATTTACAGTTGAAAAGTCAGAAAGATTTTTCAAATAGAGCTGCGCAGAGAGCAAGCGAGATTTATCGGTATTGGCTAATGCCAAAAGTTCATCAATTGTTGCAAGAATTTCACGGGTTTGACCTGCCACATCTTGCTCGGTATTTTTAGGCACCTGACCTGACAAATAAACCACTTTGTTAAAAACAGTCACGGCGCTCATGACTTCGTTAGTGTTAATCTTTTGTATATCTGAATTAGACATTCGGATTTCCTTATACCTGATTAATAAATTGAACACGGGCGGTGACGGCACACATCAGTTCATAACCCACCGTACCGGATGAAACTGCAACATCGTCAATAGATAGAACGACGCCTGTACTTGACTGACCCCAGAGCACCACTTCACTACCAACTTTGGCACTCTCAATACCCGTTAAATCGACTGCCAACATATCCATACTGACGCGGCCAACTGTACGCGTGCGTACTGAGTCCACTAAAACTGGAGTACCTGTTGGCGAAATACGTTGATAACCATCGGCATAGCCGCAAGCCACAATTCCAATCGTCATGGGTTGCTCTGCGACAAAGTTTGAGCCATAACCTACACTTTCATTCGGCTCCAAATGCTGAACGGAAATAATTTCACTACGTAAGCTCATGGTTGGCTGCAAGCCCCAATCCGCAATACTATGGGTTGGGTAATCTGGCGAGCTGCCATAAAGCATGATGCCGCTACGGACATAATCTGATTTGAGCTGGTCTTGATAACGCAGAATTGCCGCACTATTACTTACCGATCTTTCACCCGGTAAATCCTTCACAATTTCTTCAAAGGCAGTAATTTGATAATCAATACCTTGCTGACCGAAACGATCGCCATCTGCATCCGAAAAATGCATCATGTGGGTAATCTTGGCGACATTTACCAAATTATTTAAACGTTCCCAAGCCTGCACATAATGCTGTGGTTTAAAACCAAGACGGTTCATACCACTGTTCATTTTCAAGAAAACATCAAATTGAGCAGGATAAGGATGCTGTTCTACCCACTCAATTTGCGCTTCACTATGAATGGTGAAACTAAGCTGATACTGCACACAATCAAATAAATCTTGAGGAGAAAAAACTCCTTCGAGCAATAAAATCGGGCCTGTCCAGCCTAGAGCACGAATTCGTTTTGCTTCTTCAATATCCAGTAAGGCAAAGCCATCTGCTGCTTTAAATGCTTCATAGACACGTTCAATTCCATGTCCATAAGCATTGGCTTTGACAACGGCAAAGACCTTACTATTTGGCATAGCTTTGCGTACCACCGCCAAGTTATTTTGTAAGGCTTGACGGTGGATCACTGCGGTAATAGGACGAGGCATGATTACTTTCCTAACGTCCGTTAAGCCGCATGTGCGTGTGAATAACGCTGAATTGAAAGGCCATCGGTACTGATATCAGTCTTATGATTCAATACGATGTCACTGATTAATTTTCCTGAACCGCACGCCATGGTCCAACCTAAAGTGCCATGACCTGTATTCAAGAACAGATTTTTAAAGCGAGTCGCACCAATAATTGGAGTACTGTCTGGTGTCATTGGACGTAAACCTGTCCAGAAAGATGCTTGTTCCATATCACCACCCGGGAACAAGTCTTGAGTCACCATTTGCAAGGTTGCACGGCGGTCTTCGTTTAGACCTAAATTGAAACCACTTAGCTCAGCCATACCACCTACGCGAATACGTTGATCAAAACGAGTAATCGCAATTTTGTAGGTTTCATCAAGTACTGTAGATTGCGGAGCAAAAGCAGGGTCAACAATAGGAATCGTCAACGAGTAACCTTTTACAGGATATACAGGTAACTGTAGATCAAGCGGTTTCAAGAAATCACGTGAATAGCTACCAAAGGCTAGAACATAACGATCTGCGGTTAAAACCTTGCCATTTACCTGTACGCCTTTAATTTGATCGCCTTCGACAATCAATTTTTCTACGTTCTGATTAAACTGGAAGTTAACGCCTAGCTCTTTAGCAATTTGAGCTAAAGCATTGGTAAATAAATAGCAGTCGCCTGTTTCATCATTTGGTAAGTGTAAACCACCCACGAGTTTATCTTGTGCATTTGCTAAAGCTGGTTCTACACGACCAAGCTCGTTGCCATTTAATAATTCGTAGCTTACGCCGCATTCTTCAAGCACGCTAATGTCGCGTTGAACCGCTTCCATTTGTGCTTCTTTACGGAATAACTGCAACGTACCTTTAGCGCGGTTTTCGTAGTGAATACCCGTGTCTTTTCTAAGTTCGCGTAAGCAGTCACGGCTGTATTCAGCCACACGCATCATACGTTCTTTGTTCACAGCATAACTTTGCGGATTACAGTTTTTCAGCATTTGCGCCATCCACTGTAATTGCCACATGCTGCCATCTAAATTAATCGCAAGCGGTGCATGGTGTTGGAACATCCATTTCACAGCTTTAAAAGGAATTCCTGGTGCTGCCCAAGGGGTCGAATACCCAGGCGAAATTTGACCTGCATTACCAAAACTTGTTTCTTCAGCAGGACCTGACTGGCGATCGAGAACAGTAACCTCGGCTCCTTGTCGAGCCAGATAATAGGCACTTGCCACTCCAATAACGCCGCTACCTAGTACAATTACGCGCATTTCCATTCCCTCACGCACACCAGTTTATTTCACTAGTATATTTCTGCTTCAATAGTTTATTTCACTGTTTTTCAGGCTATAATCTAGGTAAATTTATGTTTTTCTCGCGAGAATTTTAAAAAAAGAGGAAATATCTATGCGCCCCTTAGATCGTATAGATCGCATGATTCTGGATATTTTGCAGCGTGAAGGACGAATTGCGATTAGTGAATTGGCATCAAGAGTCAATCTCTCTACCACCCCCTGTTCAGAGCGTGTAAAGCGCCTTGAGCGCGATGGCATTATCATGGGTTATTACGCACGCCTAAACCCAGCCTACGTTGACCGTAACCTGCTTGTCTTTTTAGAAATTAAGTTATCTGCCAAATCTGGCGATGTATTTGATCAGGTGGCTAGAGACTTAGTTGAGATTCCTGAAGTGCTCGAATGTCACCTCATTTCAGGTGAATTTGACTACCTTGTAAAAGCGCGTTTAAAAGAAATGAGTGCATATCGTCGCTTGTTAGGAGATCTATTAAAGAAACTCCCAGCTTCGGCATCTTCACACAGTTATGTCGTCATGGAAGAAGTGAAAGAAACTCTATATCTCGATGTGAGCAAGTAAAGCGAGCATTACTGAACTCGCTTTACTCACCTTTTGAAAATTAGAAATATTTTAAAATCGAAATATGTTTATTTTGATGTTTAAATTTCGAGAACCATTTCACCGCTGGATAGAGTGCAAAAGACAGCACAATCGTAATTAGCCACAACATCCACACATGATTGACCGACAAATAGTTTCCGTAGTTAGCTCCCCACACACTGAGTGCCAACACATACATCAGTTTCAGCACATATAAATGCAATAAATAAAAGAACATCGGCACCGAGCCAAACACGACCAATGGTTTTAAAAACGAGTGCTGCTGCATACGTTCAAAAGCAACGAGCACAAGCAAACCAATTCCAACATTCAGCAAAATAAACAATAAAGACGGTGGATACTTGGTGAGGTTAAAAAAGCTCATGAGGCTCAGTTGTAATGACTCAAAATGTTGCCACTGCTGGTCGCCATAGACATTGATAAAACGGAGTAAAACAAATAACCCGACGCTTGCTAAACCAAGACTGAGTAAAGTGCGGCTTCTTTGCTTTGCTGAATATTTTGAACTAAAGAACTGACCTAATACGTAGCCTAATAAAATCACCCCAATCCAAGGTAAAACAGGGTAACTTGTACGAAGCTTGATACCCGCAAACTCAAGCCAGCCACGTTCATGTAAAACGAACCATATATTCTGTAGGATGCCTTGTGAGAAATACACAGAATCTAATAAGTTGTGTCCAAAAATAATCACCAACGCTACACCAGCAAGAACAGGCAAAGGCAAACTTACACAACAAGCTAGCACCACCATGCTAATACCAATCGCCCAGATCACTTGTAAATAAATGACTTCAGGCGGAAAAGTTGCCGTCCATGCAAAATTCACGAGGGTAAGCTCTAACACAATCAAAAATAAGCCACGCTTTAATAAAAAAGCACGTGTTTGCTGTAAATCTTGTTTTTTTGACTGAAATAAAAAAGCAGAAATACCGGTTAAAAGTACAAAAACCGGAGCACAAATATGGGCCAATAATCGACTGCCAAATAAAGCCGGTTCTGTTACTGTTACGTCCATTGGATCGGTAACCTGTTTATGTAAATAGAAAGTTTCTCTTACATGGTCGAGCAACATAATGATGATCACCAAACCACGCAATGCATCAATCGACTGTAAACGTTCAATATTCTTTTCTAAAGACATAGCAGTAATCAACAAAATAATGTAACGTTATACTATTACATTTAATTCCTTTTGTCTTTTTATGGCTGATTATTTATGCGACACAAATTAGGATTGTTGTCTTCGTTAGGTCTATCATTTATATCGACACTCACTTGGGGAGAGGAAACGTCAACGGTACTTGAAACCATACGTGTTCAGGCCGAAAGTACTCGAGAAGATGTGAGCCAAAATAGCTCGGCAACTAAATTTACTCACGATGTTTTAGATGTCCCTTTTAACCGTGCTTATCTTTCTAAACAAATAATGGAACAGCAAGACGTGCAACGGATTGATGATGCATTAACTTTAGTCAGTGGGGTTTTTCATCAAAATAGCTTTGGTGGTGGTTTTTGGGATAACTACTCATTTCGTGGCTTTAGTACCGACCCCAATTTAGGTGCGGCTATGATCCGTAACGGTTTGAGTGTTAACCGAGGAATTAGCGCTCCAAAAGATGTAGTGAATATTGAATCTTTAGAGTTTTTAAAAGGACCAATGGCGGCGCTATATGGTCGCGGCGAAACAGGAGGTTTGCTGAACCTCAACAGTAAAAAACCACAGTGGGAAAGCGAAAGTGAACTTAACCTACGCGCCAATACCCAAGAACAATATCGCATAAGTCTGGAACACACCGCGCCTATTAACGATGAACTGGCCTATCGTTTAGCAGTGGCTCACGAAGATAATCAAAGCTTTCGTGATCATGTTAGCAGTGAACGCTGGTTCTTTTCACCACAGCTCACATGGAAAATTTCAGACCAAACACAACTCGACTTTGACAGTGAATTTACAGAGCACAAAGGAACCTTTGACCGTGGTGTCAGCACAGTCAATCATCAGTTTGTGATGAACCCGAAAACCTTTACAGGTGAACCTGACGATGGCGACCTGAAAATAAAAGATTACTTTTACCAATTACGTCTGAGTCACGAGTTTAACCCTAACTGGAAACTAAACAGTGCGGTCAGTTATAAAGATGCACAAATGGTCGGCTTTGCAACCGAACCTCGTCGTATGCAAGCCAATGGCCGCACTCTAGAGCGCCAACGCCGCTATCGTGATTATACAAGTGAAGATGTGCTGGCTCAGACAGAGTTACTTGGCAAGATTGATACCTCATGGGCTCGTCATGAAATTTTACTTTCAACCGAGCTTGGTCAACTCGACTATAAACAAAACCAGCTTCGTCGCAACCACAGCACAGACTCACCAAACACAATTGATATTTATCAACCTGAATATGGCAAATATTTACCGAACCTTACTCCGTTTACCGACACCAAAGAGCGCCAGCGTTACTTTGCACTTAATCTACAAGATCAGATCTTTTTCAATGACCAGTGGAGCGTGTTACTCGGTAACCGTTTTGATCAGGTCGAACAAGACTTTAAAAATCATATAAAACAGACCGAAGACAACCAGACACTTCACCAGAATAGTCCACGTTTCGGAGTAAATTTTAAAGCGTCTGAGCAATGGGCGTTTTATACTAACTATGGTCGCTCATTTGCCATGAATAGTGGTATGAACCGAAATGGACAAACCTTCGCTCCTGAAAAAGGCGAAAGCTATGAAGTCGGTACCAAATATAAAATAAACGACCAAAGTGTGCTGAGTCTCGCTCTGTTTAAAATGAAAAAACAGAACGTGCTAACGACAGACCCAATCGACAAAGACTTTCAAACCGCAGCAGGCGAAGTGAGTAGTAAAGGGATTGAGTTTGATTTAAATAGCCAGATCAATGACCGCTGGTTCGTTAATGCCAACTATAGTTATACCGATGCTCAAATTGAAAAAGACCAAGACTTGGCAAAAGGCGCTCGTCTAAGCAATGTTCCAAAACACCAAGGCTCCGTAAGCACCAATTATGAGTTTCTACAAGACGGTGCAAGAAAAGCAGGTGTAGGTGCCAATCTCACTTATGTGGGTGAGCGCAGTGGACATAACCTTGATAATGGCTTTAACTTACCGAGTTATACGCTGGTCAATTTAAATGGCTACTATGCCCCATCTGACCGCTTACGCTATCAGCTGAATATAAATAACCTATTTGATAAGACCTACTATGTCTCAAGCTATAGCGATTTATGGGTTCAACCGGGCGAACCATTGAACGCCTCAATTTCGGCACAGTGGAAGTTTTAATTTATCTATAAAATAAAAAAGCCCGAATGATTTCGGGCTTTTCACTAAAACATACCATTTTCATTAACGAGTGGATCAGGCTGTATTTGCCCAATATCCCAAAACTCCGCAATTTTTCCATTTTCAAAACGGCATATATGAACCACAGCTAAAATTGTTAGCTTGTTATTCATTTGCATTTCCAGTTTCGAATGTACTGCAACTAAAGCGCCATCTTCAATGACATGCTGAACTTCAAGAACTTTGTTTGGAGTTTCAATTGCACTTTCACGCATCCCTTCCTTTAAAGAAATCTTATCACCAGCATAATAAGGATTGTGATGCTTAAAGTTTGGGGCGGTGTAATTGCCGTAGGCTTCATCGACCTCGCCAGCGGCAGCAAGCTCTAAAAAACGTACCGCAATTTCTTTTTGAGATAAGCTCATTGTAGAACCTCCCGGCTATATGTAGGCTTTACTGTAAAATGTCATCTTCTTCTTCGTCGAAGACATAAGCCATGCATCCCCACCCATCATATTCGCCGTTAAATTGCTCAGCGATTGTCGAAAACCACTGCTCCAGATCAACAATATCTGAATACTCTGGTTCCATCGTAACAAAGATGGTAATGATCCATTCATTCGGTTCAACGGAATCATCTTGGAAAAGAGAAATTTTTTGCTCTTGATAGAGTAAATGCATCGCGCATTGCTCTGCATTTTGCTGATCTTGAAATGCAATTGAAAATTCAATTTCATGAAGCTCGGTTAAATCATCCCCGTCTTCAACCATTTGCCAAAGTACATTACCGTTATCATCATCTGGAAATTGTTCGTAATCGCGGTTCATTAGATTGTCCTTGTTGTTGCTCTATTTGTATTATTCGGCATTAAGAATAACCGACTTTTATTGCAGTTTGGATATGTATTCAGTTGCGAATTGCATCAAATTTTAATTTTTTAAAAAGGCACTTGTGACTCAATCACCACATCTGTTCCCTTCAAGGGGTGTTGAAAAGCAAGATATGCAGCGTGTAAAGCCATACGATTCAAATGAAACCGTTTAGGTTCAGGATGATATAACTTGTCCCCCATAATCGGATGCCCAATATGCATCATATGTACACGTAACTGATGCGAACGCCCTGTCACAGGTTCCAGCAACACACGACTTTGATCTGTTGTTGCATCATAAACCAATGGTTGAAACAAGGTTTTAGCATGTTTACCTAATTCAAAATGTACAATTTGTCTTGGGCGATTTTCCCAGTCAGTAATGAGTGGAACTTCAACACTGCCCTCTTGTTTTACTTGGCCTTGCACCAAAGCAATATAATGTTTTTTGACTGTTCTGGCCTGAAACATTTTACTTACCGCAACTTCTGCATCGCGATGTTTGGCAAACATAAGTAAACCTGAGGTTGCCATATCTAAACGGTGCGTAACCTTTGCTAAAGGGAACTTTTCCAATACCCTTAAATACGCACTGTCATGATGTTCAGGTAACCGACCCATGACCGACAACAAACCCGCAGGTTTATCAACCACAATTAAATCGTCATCTTCAAATAAAATTGAAAGCGGATCTTGTGGTGGAGCGTAAACAAAGTTGTCGTTTAAAGGCATGGTCGTAGAAGCAGCAATGGAGCATGGCGGCAAATCATAAAGAAATTTCAGACCTACCGCAAAATAATCTATAGCGCCCTACTTATGTTCCACGTGAAACTCGGAAAATCTTTATCGTTTTTTATTCATTTCAGCTAAAAGATCGAGCTGAATTTCTTGAATATGTGCAAGCCTTTCCCACTGATGCGATAAAAGATGGTCCATTTTTTCATGTAAATGGCGAATCTCAAGCTCGGCTTTTAAATTAATTTGATAGTCATGTTGCGAACGCAAACGGTCTTTTGCTTCTTGGCGGTTTTGACTCATCATAATAATAGGTGCTTGAATTGCAGCTAAACATGACAACACTAAATTCAGCAAAATAAAAGGATAAGGGTCGACGGGACGGACCACCATCACAACCGTATTTAAAACAATCCACCCCGTTAAAAATAAAGCAAAACAAATAAGAAAAGCCCAGCTACCACCAAATGATGCGATTTTATCTGCCAGTTTTTCTCCAAACGTCCAGTTTTGATCAAAATCTGACTCTGTATTTCGGCTAATCAGTTCATGCCGTTGCATACTGCCAATCACTTCATTTTCTAGGTTAGATAACTCGCCCTTTTCCGAGCGTAATAATGACTGCACATATTTAATTCGATAATCTGCCAGATCGGCCCGACAAATAAAGCTTGAGTAGCTCCAATCTGGATGGTCTTTTAAAATTTCATCACTAATCACGTTACGGATGACTTCACCCGATACTAAATCTTTTAAAGGAAAGCTCTTTCCACATACGGCGCATTGGCGACACTGATTTTTATTCTCCATATTATCCAGCTCGCAATTGATCTTAAAATTAGTATATAAACGATTTTGATTGATCGCATCGTAAATAAAAATAGCGCTCTAACCTAAAATCTGTAAAGTCGCTGAAACTATTTTTCGGTGGGCAGAAATCACAGGCTTCATATAATGAGATTTAAATGTCAGGAGTAGCGCAGAAAGATTAGGCTTATTCATAAATTATATTCTTGTAAAATATCATTTTTATTATTGAGAATTTTTTAGGGTGTCAAGGGAAAACATCTATGGTTTACTTCAACAATCATAACTTTGTAAGTTATAACTTTGTGCCTATAAACTTTTGATCTATAGCGTCCTAAGCCGAATCGAGACCTTTTGGGTGAGTACACACTAACGTTATACGTTTCGGTGCATGCTACTCTTTTCGATCCCTATCACACCCTTGAGATATAGTTTAGCCAGCACTCTGCGGGATTGTTTTTCTAAGAAAAGCGAATTTTTATTATTTTTGGGAATTTTTACGCCATTAGGAAAATTTAAAAGAATATATTCCCATTTACCTATAATTAGTTAAATTTAAATTCCACTTTATTTGTATTTTTCGGTTTATTTTACCAGTCAAAAAATTTGTAGACCAAATTGGAAGTTCTTTCAACAGCCTATATTTAGCCGAATAACTCATGTAAAGCTGACTCCCTAATCCCCGCTTTTAAGCATTTTTATTCTTTGGGCACTATTCTTAGAGATAACTTTTGCGCTTGAATACATTATAAAAACATATTATAAACTATTTCTAACCAAATGATTGGTTTTTTGGAACTTTATAATGAATAACAATATTATAATTTTTGGTTATGGAACGGGTATTTCCCAAGCTGTAGCACATAAATTTGGTAAAGAAGGCTATAAAATCGGGTTAGTGGCACGAAACGCCCAAAAACTTGAAAAGGCTATTCTAGAACTTAAGGCACAAGGTATTGAAGCTTACGCTTTTGCATGTGATTTAGCTGTTCTTGAAGATATACCAAATCTTATTAAACGCATTAAAGATCGATTAGGAGAGATTAAAAATATTCATTGGAATGCTTTCCATGATATTGAAGGCAATATCTTAGAAACCCCTCCACTAGAGCTTACCAAAAGCTTTCATATTCGCGTGTCGAGCTATATTGCGACGGTACAGGCTTGTCTAGGCGATTTAGAGAAGAACCATGGTAGCATTTTATCGACAAACGGAATTTTTGCTTTCGATGCAGTGGGCATCGACTTGGTTGCCAAAGAGTATTCATCGTTAGCAACTACTGCTGCCGCTCAATACAAAACCACCAACTTGCTTGCCCATAGTCTTGCTGACTCAAATGTTTATGTGAGCCAAGTGATTGTAAATGGTTTCGTAGATGGCAGACCTGAAGCCAAAGATAAAACCTACACGGTACACCCAGAAACAGTTGCGGAGCAGTTCTGGTACTTACACCAACATAAACAAGAAACAGTTTCTCTTTGTGGAGAAGCCATTCAAGCTGCTTAAACTATTTCTGATGTGAGAAGAAGCGTAATCAGTTACGCTTCTTACAACTTATTGTACATAAGGCCAAATATCTGGGTCTATATAGCTCTCATCTATATGGTAACCCTCTTTTTTCATATTATTTTCTTCAGTTTTACGGGCTTTTTTATTATTAGCAACTTCAGTTTCAAATGCTTGCTTTAACTGCTCTGAATTCATCTTATCTGAATCAGAGATAGCATTTCGCCCTGCATATTTAAAGTTTTCAAAGCTGTACCTCACCATATACTGTTCTTTTTTATCATCTTTATAGGTCCGTCGAAGACTAATACCCAACTCCACATCCCCATTATACAAATTAAATACCAACCTATTTGTTTTCGAAAGCACATCCTGCCATTCTTTAAAATTTAAGATATAAGTTGGATCTATAACCTCCCCCATAGTTTCAGTCATATGCTTTAGATTATCTTGTTTATCAATTCGAGCACTAAAAGGTAAAAAATACTGCTTCCATTGTTTGTCATTAATCTGATGTACTAATTTAGTATAAGCAGTATAAGCCTCTTGGCTCGTAGTATATTCATTTGGATGCAAGCTAGCATTAATGTCCATGATTTGAATACCATCATTGCTTCGTCGAGCTACTTGTGTACCTAGCACACTGATTACATTTTCAATTTCTAAATTACTCTTTTCACTAAATACACGCACTCGACCTAGTTTCGGTGGAGTCCAATCTAATGATAAAAAATTCATCCCTGCAGGCTGACGATCAACTGGTGTAGTACTATTTTTACTAAAATCTTGCATCCCTTGTTCACCAAAATGGAGGGCTATTACATCTTGATTTTGGTTCATTCGGTTATTACTTGCTGGTTTACTACATGCAACTAAAAAGAGACATGTAGTGATCATAAGAAAAATAAATTTCAAAACAATTTTCCATTTATTAGAAAGTGTAATTTGATAGCACTATTAAATGATTGGATTTAATTTATAAAAGAAAATGCCCCGAAGGGCACTTTAGTTATTCTGTTTTATTTGTAACTTCCAAATACCAAATCGTTTCGCCCCAAGGGTTATCTTTAATCTCAGGCATGATTTCACCTTCTGCAAAGTAGCGCTTCTTCATATTATTTGCAGGGCTATACCATTCACCTGTTTTCGGGCAAATTTCACCGCCTAGTACCTTAATTGCATTTTGCTCTAGCAATACCGCATGAATTTTATTGACTCGTTTTCCTTCAGGCCAATGGCTATCCTCATCGAAACGAGCAATCCATTGCGGAGAGTTGTCTATATCAAATCTTGGATTTGGATCATCATCCCATGCATCTAAAGTCGTTAATTTTAAATCATTACAACGAATTGGCTTAATAAGTTCATTTGCCATCACCAGTAAATCTGGAACACCCTCTTCAATTGGATAAAGTGATAATTCTCCAAGTCGAATCCATAGACTGTATTTTTCAGGGTCTGCTGGATCTGGTAATTTGGTAATCTCGATTCGTGGATCATTGAGTTTTAGGCGGATTTGCTCCTCGCTTAACCCTAGCTTTTCTATCCAATAAGGTGAAAGCAAAAAACACCATGTTGGGGTTCTTATTCCTGCAGCTAAAGAAGGGGTATAAATAAGACCACTAGGATCATCATGAGAGAAACTCATATTACTTGGATGATCAATATCCAAACCATAGAAGTAATCACTAAAAATTCGCTCTACTGTTTCAAATTCAGGTGATACACAATTAAAGCTTTGTGGACTACCAATCTCATACCCACTATAAGCCTGAATCGGATTAAGTTTTATTAGACAATTTTCAACAAATGCATACCATTTTTTCTTATTTTCTCTAAACCACTTATCGCCAAATGAAATTTTTAGGCTAGTATATCTTAAGCCATTATCTCGAATAATTGCCTGTAAAGCCCAACGTGCACTTTGCCCCCCCGAATCCCCCGTTGTAGCCCCAATAAAATAAACAAAATACTTTTTATAACTCTCATGCATTTCATCTAACATTACTTGTCTTGACGGTCGCCATTTATTCGCATTTTTCCATACTCCCGTATCTCTGTATCTTAACTTAAAGGGCTTATCAATTATTTCATTTTCAAATTCTTCATACAGATCGATAATTTTATTAGCTACCTCATCTACTTCATTATCTTGATGATAAATATAAAAGGTAATGTATGGACAAATACCAAACTCTTGATCTTCCTCACCATAAATAATTGAAGTATCAAGTGGAATATCCCGTACTAACTCAAAAATCTCTTCATCATTTAAATACGTTTCAGAAGTACTCATGTAATATTCCTTAATTGGTTTTACGCTTTTTATTCATTGTAGCTGGCTTAGAGTCTTTAGCTTCTGTAGTTGATGCATCTTCAGGATAGCGGAACAATGATAGTTTAAAACCCTCACTTCCCGTAATCTTACCCGCATGCTTGACATCAGCACACTGTTTTTTCAAGTCGTTATAATTATTAAATTGTTTTTCATCAATCCGGTCATTCTGAAATTTAATTTCAACCAATGCAAAAATATTAGTCAAAGTTAAAGGCTCACCACGATATTCAGGAATAATAATATCTGCACCAATTACACCTTTACCTTTATAAGGCATTGGCCAAAATGGATTTAATTCTGAACCTACTCTTTTAATACGTGTCTGACCATCTAATTGAGGCGCTAAATATTTCCTAGTTTTTATATCATAACCGAAACATACTTCTGATTTTAAAGGACTACGCCATTTTAAAAGCTCATCCATAAACTCAAACATGAAGTTTACGGCAAGCTGCTTTAATCTAATAATAATATATTCATCAACACTTGCACCTGCTAATTCTTGAGCAGTCATCTTCAATAGCTTTGCGACGATATCCACCTTACTCTTCGGTATAACATCTTTTAATTTTTTACCTTTTTGTTTTCTTAACTGGATCATCGGCAAATGATCTGCTTTTTCACATATTTGACTAATAATAGGCCTAAAGGGAATTTTCTGCTTTATGGCAGCAGTAATTACATTACTTTTTACTTGTGGTCTTCCAGAAGCAGACTTTGTACTGTTAGTTTGTTTATCACCTGTGGTCAAGGTCGTTAATAATACTTTCTCACGTTGCCGATCAATTTTGTCAGTGATCTCCTTATCAAGATTTTTCATTATTTTCTTGATTTCTTCTTTTGCCTTTTTAATATTATCTTGATAGTTTTTGACCTCATCATAAGCATTTGCTGCTGTACGATATAATTCATATGCCGTTATTGCATATCCAGCTAGTTCAATTATTCCAATCACTACAGGAAGCATAATTATTTTCCTACTGAACTCATTTTATTAGCTACCTGTTCTAACTTTGCTTCCCAATTCTCAGTAATACGCTCACTTTCTCTCATTACAGATTTATAACCTATGATTCTTTCTTTACTCTCTGTCACTACTTGTTCAGTAAAACCTTGATTATCAGTAATACCTTGCTTTATTAAATTATTTTTTGAATCATGGATAAAATATTTATATCCTTGGAAATTTCTACCATCTGCTTTAAATAATTGATATTGAGCAGAATACGGAGATTGAGCAAACTCCAATTTAGGCAATGCAGGAACATTAGCATTCGCACTCCCGCCTCCCATAAACACATGCTGTCCAGCCTTCACCTCAAACTTGCCGCTTGTAGTCATAAAAATACCTGAACCAGTAATTTTGACTTGAGAGCCGCCTGCGGTAAGAACAATTTCTTTGGCTGCGGTCGCTTCGATTTTGTCTTCAGTCGAAATCACCTGAACAGCTTTACGGGCAATTAAATCAGCTCCATCGCCTTGCGCCTGTATTTCGACTTTACCTTTGCCTGCATACAGTCTCGCCCCTTGTTGCGCTGCAAAAAGGCTAATCTTATTTTGGGCATGTGCAATCAAGTTCTTTTGAGTAGACAGATTAATGCTATCTCCGGCAGTTTGGTTGAGCTGACCATCTGCACTTAAGTGAATGTCTTCGTTACTGGCTAGAGCAATACTGTTAGGCGCAGTTAAAATCATCAAAGCTTGCTTAAAAGCAGCAGCTTTGTCTTGATCTTTCTCTTCAATTTGCTCTATGAACGTTTTTAAGTTCTCAAGCATTTCCAATGGATCAGTTTGCTGATTTTTAGCAACTTCACTGAGTGCCTTGGCATTATTGAGGCCGCCTTCGATTTGTTCCTTGGCCTCGCTTGCATCAAGGTGTACACCTTGAGCCTGATCCTGTTTGTGGGTACTAACGAGTAAGCCGCTACCAGCTCGAACCGCGCCCCACTGGTCAGTTCTGAGTTCAAAACCTTCCCCACGACCATCGCTTTCCGCCTTGTCTTTTGGATAGCTTAAGTTACCCAAGTTTAGCTGGCTTGCGGCATGGCTACTTTGTAGCTGGGCACTGATTTGCCCTGTCGTGTCATCAAAACGGAGCTGGTTAAAGCCTTTGCCATCGACTTCCTCAGAGCGGATGCCGCTGAGTTTTTTAGTGTCAGGTAGCTGACCTTTCTGGTCAAACTGGGTCGGGTGGCGCTCGGCTTCGTGAATACGCCCCACCACAAACGGGCGGTCAATATTACCGTCAAAGAAGTCGATCACAACGATCTCGCCCACGCGAGGCAAGAAACGTGCGCCATAACCTGCCCCTGCCCATGGGGTCAGCACATCGACCCAAGCGGAGTCAGTGTCATTGTCGTTACTTCCTGCTCCACCATCATGACTGTGGTCATCAGCTCGGGTAAACAGGAAACGGACCTTAATACGTCCCCATTGATCGACATGAATGCTTTCACCCTCTAAACCCACCACTCTAGCGCGCTGTGGGTGAGCGGCTGGTCGGTGCTCTAGCGGGTTATATTCAGGCACAGCTTTGATGTTACGACGAACGACATTCAGCTCAGCAAAGTGGCGCTGCTCAGGGTTTTGACTGTCGAGTTGGGCTGCCTTGAGTTTGCCTTGTGGTAATAAGCGCTCAAGTTGCTGTTGTAATTCTTTCGGTAAATTATTCTGGTTATAGTAGTGTTTGCTTAAGATTAAGAACTCTTTATCAGCACTGTCATGTTGGTCAAGTTCTGGGTGGTCATTGAGTTCAAACCAATAACCTACCTGTGCATCACGGACATTCCCTGCAACGGTAAACTGTTTAGAACTCAAGTGATGGTAAGCATTGATGTGCTGGTTAAGTTGTTCAATCTGGCTATTGCCTGAAGCTGTGGCTTGATCTTCCCCGTTTAAATCCTGCATCCACGCTGGGCTAACATGCCATGCATCTTCAAGGTTCAGGCTTGCATTGTCATAGTGTTCGCTGTGCTTTTGGGTGCCTTGTACGCTGCCGCTACCTTCTTCTTGTTGCAAAGCATCGGCTTGCCAGCGTTGCACATGAACCGAGGTTGGTTGTAAACGACGCTCAGCTTTGACTTGGGTAATGGTATCGAACTGTTCTGTCGCACTGCTGCGTTGATAGCGGATGCTACGGCGTTCAAGTGCCTGATAATTTTGGTTATCGTCAATTAAACGTAAGACTTGTGGCTGGATAGAAGCATTCGGGTCAGCGACAAAAAGCTGTGACTCATCGACCAGCCAGTTAATGCCTTCACTACGCCACAAACGGGTTAAAAAGTCATAATCGCTTTCATTTGACTGCATCACAAATGGACGCACATCGTAGTCTTTGCTTAAACCAGATGTATCGAGCGTTATGCTTGAGGCAAATAACGGGCTTTTTTCCTGCCATTCCTTAAATAGAATTTCACTAATATCGCGCACGCTTTTATTCATAAACACGCGGCTATTACGGCGCTTATGCCAGAGTGCAGTTGGGTCTTTTAAAGTTAAATTATAAATAGTGAGTGAGCCGTCGCTTTGCCCTTGGCTGGCTTCGGTAATAATACCTGTCGTTCTAAAAAACTGGCCTGTATCGGTGACCTGATCGACGGCAACCTGACAACCAATAAACTGTTTTAATGCAATATGGGCGTTTGTCGACAGACACAATAACTCAGCAACGCTGCCCTGATTAAGCGTATGTTCGCCTTCAATACGTTGTAAGAAGACTTGCTGATTTAAAGACTGATTTGAGAATTGGATATGAACAGCACGATTTTGTGAAACAAGGCCTAAACGTTCCAATATACTCGACACACTCATCTGCATTTTTATTATCAATCAAACTTATATTTAAGCCATATTTTAATTAAAAAAAGACTAATCTGTCTATCTATACTCATTTTCAAAATGTAACTAGTCTAAATATGCAGTTTTACGTTAATTTCTTATTAAATAGGTATTTAAACCGTAAAAGTCGAACATTTTAAAGTACTATAAATCATAGAGGTATTATTAAATTTTTTAAATAAAAATCAATAATATAGTAAAAAATAAATTTTAAGATTAATAAAATTCAGGATGAGATATGAAAATAAAAAAGTCTGCTTTTTATATATTTACCATGATTTTTTCGCTTCATTCTTCAGCATTTGCTGAGCCGAGTGTTGCTGATGTTCAATATCGTGCACAGCAAGGACAACCGATTGCGCAATATCATCTTGGCATCATGCTTTTAACTGGTGAACAAGGTGTCGTTAAAAACTATGAACAAGCTTTTAAATGGTTAACTGCTGCTGACCAAAATGGAAGCGTGGGGGCAAAATATAGTTTAGGAATGATGTATTTCACGGGTACAGGCGTAGAAAAAGACATGAAACGCGCTTTTGAATATTTTGCTAAAGCTGCGGATAAGGGCCATGCCAAAGCGCAATATAACTTAGGGGTGTTATATGACAGAGGTGAAGGAACTGTGCAAAATTATGAGCAGGCTTTTGAATGGTATAGTCGTGCTGCAGAGCAGGGCTATCCGCCCGCAGAATATAATTTAGCTCATCTATATAAAAAAGGTCACGGCGTCGCTCAAAGCGATGAGCAAGCCCTTAAGTGGTACACCAAAGCAGCTGAGCATAATGAAAGCGATGCCCAGTACAACTTGGCCCAGATGTATTTAAATGGTGAAGGCTCGCCGAAAAACCTACAACTGGCAAAGAAATGGTTCCAGCAAGCTGCCGATGCAGGTGATTCGGATGCGAAAGAAATGCTTAAAAGTTTAGATTAAATAAGGCAGTCATTCCCACTTTCTAAAAACCAGACAAGTATTTACGCCACCAAAACCAAAGCTATTGCTCATCACTGTTTTTAGTTCGGTTTCTCGGCTTGTTTGAACAATATCAAACTTTTTAGCTTCTTCGCGCAGTTCGGTAATATTAATGCTCGGCGCGATAAAGCTATTTTGCAGCATTAAAATAGAATAAATGGCTTCGTGTACCCCTGCGGCCCCCAAACTATGGCCAGTCATCGACTTGGTTGAACTGAGCGGCGGGACTTTTTCACTACCAAAAGCTCGCTCTATGGCCAATAGTTCGGGAATGTCCCCTGCTGGCGTTGAAGTGCCATGCGTGTTGATATAGTCGATGGTGTCTGAACCGTTTTGCTTGGCTTCTGCGAGTGCCAGTTTAATGCACCGGGTCGCACCTTCACCGCTCGGGGCTACCATATCGACACCATCACTATTGGCAGCGTACCCAACCACTTCGGCCAAAATTTTTGCTCCGCGCTTTTGGGCATGGCTTAAAGACTCCAAAACCACCATGCCACCGCCGCCAGCGATCACAAAGCCATCGTTATCGACAGAATATGGGCGTGAAGCGGTTTCAGGCGCATCGTTATATTTAGAACATAAGGCGCCCATCGCATCGAATATTGCGGTTTGGGACCAATGGTCTTCTTCGCCGCCACCTGCCAGCATGAGATCCTGTTTGCCAGCGGCAATAAGGTGATATGCATAGCCAATTGCGTCGGCTGAAGTCGCGCAGGCACTTGCGATCGATTGGGATACGCCTTTTAGATTGAAAGCGCGTGATAAGTTAGAGCTAATGGTGCTGGTGAGGTAGCGTGGTGCTAAATCGGGTGATACCTCACTTGTGCCTTTTTCTTTTAGGGTATGCAGCATGTCGATGATAGATGCTGTTGAGGTGCCCCCTGTTCCCCCAATCACGCCATATTTTGAGTTGTTGGCAATGTCAGTTACATCAAGCTCGGCGTGTTGTAGCGCATCGAGTGCCGAGTTATAGGCATACATCGCGCAAACGCCCATGTGTTTTTTTAGCTCAGGATCAATATTTTCAAAATTCATTTCGGCAGTGGCGCTCACATGACTTCGAAAGTTTAGTTTTGCATAGACTTCGTTATAACGAATGCCAGAGCGGCCTGCTTTTAAGGACTCGGTTACTTTCTCTAATGTATTTCCAATACAAGAATTAATTCCCATACCTGTGATGACAACACGTTCCATTCTTATCTCTATAAAAACGACATAAATAGATCTTAACAACCAAGTTCTCTTTTGGAACTGGCAAAATATTTCTATATTTATTATTTTTCTCATCAAATATAAATAAAAAGTTAATAATAAAATTTTTATTTTAAAATCTATTTAGTTTTATTATTAAATCAAAAATATTTTAAATATTAAATTGACGTATTTAAAATCACCGATTATTATTCCGTTGCTGGCCTACATTGCCAGACGGTTTTGACAGACCGTAAGTCCATAGCGGGTTATAGTTCTACTATAAGTCGTTAGACCCTTGCGTCCCCTTTCTTTGCGGTAGGACGGAAGGGGGACGCCCCGTGCGTGCTGGTCTCTATGGACTCCAGTCTGTCAACCCTCTTTCGTTCTACCACCCTAATTAATTCGCGGTAATCTGGTGGTAGAACTCCATTTTTTAAGGAGTTGACTATGCCATTTTTCAAACTCATTTTCTCTCTTATTTAACTATTTTATTGATTTAAAATTTAGGTTTTTACGCCTTAATTTTTTAAATTTATAAACTATTTTTATTTTAAAATTTTAATTATTTTATTTTCCTGTATGCATTGGAGGATTAATTATTACCTAAAAAATTATTTTAATTTTTAAACAAATTATATTTTTTATTCTACTCATAGATACAAATCATTATGAGAATAATATGACAATTTATAAACCTTTTTTGGCTTTAAGTTTTGTTCTAGTGAGCTTGGGTATTTCAGGCTGTAACCTCCACACTCAGCAAGAATTTGAAAAAATTTGCCTATCGGGTGGGCATAGCAAGACCAGTTGCGAATGTATTTACCAGCAACTCGAACAAACCTACTCCCCAAAGCTTATGCAGCGCCTAGAACATGTCAGTTTGCAAAGTCCTGTTCTCCCACGGGACTTTGCCCCTACTTTTTTAAGCACCATGCAGCGATGTGACAAAAGTAGTCTGGGCTAAGCGTTGGCTTAGCGCTTTATCTCTGTGTTGCAATGGTTTATTACTTTAAATCAGCGCAAAAAATTAAAGTCTGTTGTGGAACAGAGACCTAAGCCGAATTCAAAATAAATAAACAGCGATCTTGTACGTTTTATCCTACAAACTTTTAAGGATTTTGCGGATTGGCGACACCCCTCTTTTTTCCTAATATGAAGTCATACAGGAACAGGATGTTCCGGAACACAAAACAACAATAATATGTTCAAGCACCAGGAGCGTGAGATACGACAGGAGTCATATCTAATCACCAAATACGAAAAAGCCCGACAGGATGTCGGGCTTTTTTTATTTACGTTAAAAATAATCTAAAAGAAAATTCTTATAGAGTTTTATACACCACATATCTTTGAACCACTTGATCGAGAGTAATTTCAGAATGAAGGTGGCCATTGTTTGCTTGAATGGTTTTTGCAGAAGCTAAATTAGATTTATAGCAATGTATATGTAACTCTGTTAAGCCTAATTTCCATGCTTCCTGAATTGTAAGCTCTAACAATTTCGAGCCAAAATTCTGTCCACGTTTAGAGGGACGAATACCTAAACCAATATGTCCACCACAATATTCAATCTGCTCATTGAGTTTAAGTCGCAAGTTAGACGCGCCAATAATTTCATTACCTTCTACTAACCAATATGTAATGTTGGGAACATGCCCTTCTTCTAGGAATTCCCCTTTTTCATAATCTCTCAGTTTATTCAAAAATAATTCAAAATTTGTATGGTCAAACTCCGTTGTCAAAGGGTGACGATCTTCATCTGCTAATTCATTAATATAGTTGTTATAGCTTTCTTTAAACTTTAAATGAGGTTTTACCAACATAACGGTCATTTATTTATTACTCCCGATAAAATTGTTCTTTTTACAACCAAACTTAAACATAACATATTGTTATCAATAACAACTCTTATTCTTCTCTCGACTCTAAATGGATAGATATAAAAGTGAAGCCACTCAACTATCACAACTACAAAATACCCCACACCACATTTCTAATGTACGTTTTATCCTACAAACTTTTAAGGGTTTTGCGGATTGGCGACACTCTGCTTTTTTCCTAATATGAACTCATACAGGAACAGGACGTTCCGGAACATAAAACAACAATAATACGTTCAAGCACCAGGAGCGTGAGATACGACAGGAGTCATATCTAATCACCAAATACAAGAAAGCCCGACAGGATGTCGGGCTTTTTTTATAGTCATTTAAAAATGATATTTACACTCACCTATAGCGGGGTATGCGCCTGTTCTTGCTTTTTATGGCGAATCCAACGCACCACCCAAATAACCGCAATCAGCACCACTATTGCAACAAGCGCAGGCACCAGCATAGCTGAAACCGAAAGTAAGATTGCTCCAATCCACTCACCTGTTGCCACAATAAAGTTCCCTAAGCCACCCGTGGTTGCTGTTGAAACACCACGTGCAGCGACAGTACTCATTTGCACCACACCTGCCGTACCACCACCGACAATAATGGCTGCTGCCCAACTGGCAAACTGAGACATTTCTCCACTACTGACCGCCATTGTCGCTAACGTACCCGCGATCATGGCCGCAGGGGTTGCGACTGTGTCTAAGGCATTATCGACCCACGGGATATAGTAAGCTGCAACTTCACACACCGTTGCCACACCTAAAGCCAAACACACCGATGGCAGAGCTAACCATTCAAAACCTTTGGATGGCTCAAACCAACCCATCATGGTGGCAATGCTCATAACCAGTAGCGGCACAAACACGCGAAAACCGCAGGCAGCGCTCAGGCCCACACCAATACATAAACCCAATATTGTTTCCATAACGGTTTCCTTCTTCACGCCCATCACGGGTCTTGTTATGTAAGTCTTATTTTTAAATTAACAAAAAGCCCCATCGGGTGACAGGGCTTTTTGTTAAATGCGAACGCAAATATTATTTCATTCTTAACGTTTAAATTGCGTGCAGTAGCATTTCGTGCAAGGTGGTAAAGGGTCGGTATTAATTTCTAAAAACACTCTATGTCCGCACTGAGCACAGAAATAGAAGCCTGTTCCGGGTTTTTCGCCAGCTGTTACCATGATTACATTCCTATAATCGTATATATATTAAACAGGAATATAACCCAGTTAGAATGAATGTCAATTGTCCATTTCGCCCGATGATGATGGCATAAATGCAAAAAATGTTATTTGTACGATTTATCTTACACAGATTTAGGGATTTAGCGGATTGGCTGTCCCCTGCTTTTTTTCTAATATGAACTCATACAGGAACAGGATGTTCCGGAACATAAAACAACAATAATACGTTCATGCATCAGGATCGTGAGATACGACAGGAGTCATATCTAGCAACCAAATATGAAAAAGCCCGACAGGATGTCGGGCTTTTTTTATTCTTATTTTTTCTTTTATATAAGCTCTAGTCTATTAATGGTTAATAACTATTTTAATCTTTTCTAAATTCATATTTTTTGATAAGAAGAGTTGATTTTAGTTAAATTATAAAATGGATGTTTTGCAAATACTTTCACTCTGAATAGCCCCCTATAGAAAATAAAACTCCTAAGTTTCTATTATTTTCCCATCAAATTAACTATATTTATAATTAATTTGATGTAAATATTTAATATAGTGAAAAACAAATAAACAAGAGGTAAGAATTTCAGCTATTTCAATTTGGGATGGTATCTTTTTTATTTTACCATTATGAGCATACTCATTACGTAACTTTCTCAATCTATTCAAATTACCTATAATCTGGTCAGAGATTTCTTCCATTCCTTTAAAACTTAAAAACATTGGTAATAAAATACTTAGTTGATATCCATAAGTAGCATTATTAGTTAAAAACTCCTCTACCTTTTTATTACTTGAGAATTCCTTCAAAAATTCATTCATTAAACGATATATTGTTGTTTCGATCGCAACATTAGCAGGAATAATCACTCCTAAATAATTACCATGGATATATTCTTCAAAAGCCTCAAATAAGTTTATGAAGGCATCATCAAAATCACTTGGTAAAAACCAACTAACTAAAACATTAACGATTGTGGATTTTGCCTCTGGCTCAAAAGAAGGAATAGGATAGATAAGTACTTTATTCTTTTTAAACCTTAATGTGGAAGTATTCCCATGCATTTCTACTGGGAATAAATTACCATCCTGCGGTGTATAGTTAATGTATAAAATTTCTGCATTTTGAGGAATTCCATAATTTTCAAAATTCAACTCAAAGGTGGTATTAGGTTCCATTGTAAAATTTAAAATAGAACTTTTGCATCCTATAAATCCTAGAGCAGCATTCTTCATAAAATTATCAAAGATTCCATTTTTAACAGTTTCAAACCAGTTAATATCATTTTGACATGATTCACATTTCATAGTTTTTTTTTGTATAAAATCTAGAATATTTGAAGTACTGAAATTAAGAAAATTATTACAATCTAGGCATAAAACAAATGGTGCTAATAAACCCTGCATTCTGTCACTCTAAAATTTTAAAAACCCCACTCTAAAGTAGGGTCTTTATTAAATAAAATCAACAGCTTTCAACTAAAGTATCAAGCCACTTGGCCTTCTAAAAAGTCTTGCGCAAAACGCTGTAATACACCGCCCGCTTCATATACAGAAACTTCTTCTTCTGTATCTAAACGGCAAGTCACAGGCACTTCAAGAATCTCTTCTTTACCATCCGCTGTGGCACGTTCAATCACTAAAGTTAAAGTCGAACGCGGCGCAATATTACCAATCACGCTATAAAGCTCCGTACCATCTAGCTTTAAAGTTTTGCGATTTACACCCGGTTTAAACTCAAGTGGTAATACGCCCATACCCACCAAGTTAGTACGGTGAATACGCTCAAAACCTTCTGCCACAATCGCTTCAACACCTGCAAGGCGTACACCTTTTGCAGCCCAGTCACGGCTTGAACCCTGGCCGTAGTCAGCACCCGCAATAATAATTAACGGCTGTTTACGGTTCATGTAGGTTTCAATTGCTTCCCACATACGCATCACTTCGCCTTCTGGCTCTACACGCGCTTTTGAACCTTGCTTAATGGTACCGTCTGAACGGCGAACCATTTCGTTATAGAGTTTCGGGTTGGCAAATGTTGCACGTTGTGCAGTCAAGTGGTCACCACGGTGCGTTGCGTATGAGTTGAAGTCTTCTTCTGGTACGCCCATTTTGTGAAGGTATTCACCCGCAGCCGAGTCCATCAAAATCGCGTTTGAAGGCGATAAGTGGTCGGTAGTGATGTTATCACCCAAAATCGCAAGCGGACGCATGTTCGCCAAAGTACGTGGTGCAGCCAACGCCCCTTCCCAATATGGTGGACGGCGGATGTAAGTACTTTGCGGACGCCAATCGTAAAGTGGGCTCTTCGCTTGTTCAACTTCGCCCAAGTCAAACATTGGAATGTAGACTTTACGGAACTGTTCAGGCTTCACGGCTTGCTTAACTAACGCATCAATTTCAGCGTCAGATGGCCAGATGTCTTTGAGGTAAATCGGGTTACCTTCTTTGTCATAACCTAACGCATCTTTTTCGATATCAAAACGAATCGTACCTGCAATTGCATATGCCACAACAAGCGGTGGAGATGCCAAGAACGCTTGTTTTGCATAAGGATGGATACGGCCATCGAAGTTACGGTTACCAGAGAGTACTGCGGTTGCGTACAAGTCACGGTCAATAATTTCTTGCTGGATAGCTGGATCTAACGCACCAGACATACCGTTACACGTTGTACAAGCATAAGCCACAATACCAAAACCAAGTTTCTCTAAGTCTTTTAGAACACCTGCTTCTTCAAGGTAAAGTGCAGCCGCTTTTGAACCCGGTGCAAATGATGATTTCACCCAAGGTTTACGAACTAAACCTAGCTCATTTGCCTTACGTGCCAACAAACCTGCCGCCACGGTGTTACGTGGGTTAGAAGTGTTGGTACATGAAGTAATTGCAGCAATAATGATTGCGCCATCTGGCATTAAGCCATCAGAACGGTTTTCAACTACACCCGCAATGCCTTTTTCTTTTAGGTCACTGGTTGAAACACGTGCATGCGGGTTTGATGGACCAGCAATATTACGTGTGACTGTCGATAGATCAAAACGTAGTACACGTGGGTACTCTGCTTTGGTCATTTCAGATGCCCAAAGGCCAATTTCTTTTGCGTACTGTTCAACCAATGCCACTTGAGCATCTTCACGGCCTGTTAGGCGTAAGTAGTCGATTGTGTTTTGGTCGATATAGAACATCGCAGCCGTAGCGCCATATTCTGGTGTCATGTTCGAAATGGTTGCACGGTCACCCACAGACATGCTGTCAGCGCCTTCACCAAAGAACTCAAGGTAAGCACCAACCACACGCTCTTTACGCAAGAATTCAGTTAGAGCCAACACGATATCTGTTGCAGTAATGCCTGCCTGACGTTGACCAACCAACTCAACACCAATAATGTCTGGCAGACGCATCCAAGATGCACGGCCCAACATTACGTTTTCAGCTTCTAAACCACCAACACCCACAGAAATTACGCCCAAAGCGTCTGTATGTGGTGTATGTGAGTCTGTACCGACACATGTGTCTGGGAATGCTACGCCATCACGCGCCTGAATCACCGGAGACATTTTCTCTAGGTTAATCTGGTGCATAATACCGTTCCCCGCAGGGATCACATCGACATTTTTAAATGCAGTTTTGGTCCACTCAATAAAGTGGAAACGGTCTTCATTACGGCGGTCTTCAACAGCACGGTTTTTTGCAAAAGCGTCTGGGTCAGCACCACCATATTCCACTGCTAAAGAGTGGTCGACAATGAGCTGTGTTGGTACAACTGGGTTAACTTTAGATGGGTCGCCGCCCTTCTCAGCAATCGCATCACGCAAACCTGCAAGGTCAACCAATGCAGTTTGTCCCAAAATGTCATGACACACCACGCGTGCAGGATACCAAGGAAAGTCCAAGTCCTGACGGCGTTCAATCAACTGCGTTAAATAAGCAGTTAAGTTCTCGGCATCGGCACGGCGTACCAATTGCTCAGCGAGTACTTTAGAGGTGTAAGGCAGTTTTTCGTATGCGCCTGGCTGAATATCTTCAACGGCTTGACGCACGTCGTAATATTCAAGCTGGGTACCTGCCAGCGGTTTACGGTATTTTGTGTTCATTAACCACGCTCCGCCAATGGTTTAAATTCGAGGTTTTCAGGGCCCGTATAGTTCGCGCTTGGACGAATGATTTTGCCGTCTTGGCGTTGTTCAATCACGTGCGCTGACCAACCTGCTGTACGTGCAATCACAAACAATGGTGTGAACATTGCAGTTGGAACGCCCATTAAGTGATAGCTTACTGCACTGAACCAGTCGAGGTTCGGGAACATGTTTTTCACTTCTTTCATCACTGCTTCTAAACGCTCAGCGATGAGGTACATTTTGGTGTTCTCTTGTGCTTGCGCTAAGTCATGCGCCACTTTTTTGATCACTTCGTTACGTGGGTCAGAAACTGTATATACAGGGTGACCAAAACCAATCACGACTTCTTTATTTTCAACACGTTTACGGATGTCCGCTTCTGCTTCGTCTGGATTGTCGTAACGTTGTTGAATCACGAATGCAACTTCGTTTGCACCACCGTGCTTAGGTCCGCGAAGTGCACCAATACCGCCTGTAATTGCCGAGTACATGTCAGAACCTGTACCTGCAACCACGCGTGACGTAAATGTAGATGCGTTGAACTCATGCTCAGCATACAAAATAAGTGATGTATGCATCGCTTGAATCCACTCTTCACATGGTTTTTCGCCATGAAGTAAATGTAAGAAATGCGCTGCAATTGAGTCGTCATCTGTTTCAACTTCAATGCGACGACCGTTGTTGCTGAAGTGATACCAATAAAGCAGCATTGAACCTAAGCTTGCCATTAATTTGTCAGCAATGTCTTTTGCGCCAGCTTCGTTGTGGTCTTCATGTTCTGGAGTTAAACAACCTAGAACTGAAACACCTGTACGCATCACGTCCATTGGATGTGCAGATGGTGGTAATTGCTCAAGTGCAGTTTTAAGTGCTGCCGGTAAACCACGAAGCGCTTTTAATTTTGCTTTATATGCTTTGAGTTCAGCTTTGTTTGGTAATTTGCCATGTACGAGCAAGTGAGCAACTTCTTCAAACTCGCTACCTGCCGCAAGGTCAAGAATGTCATAGCCACGATAGTGCAAGTCGTTACCGCTACGTCCTACGGTACAAAGTGCTGTGTTGCCTGCAACTTGTCCACTAAGTGCAACTGATTTTTTTGGTTTGAAGCCTGTTGTTGTTTCATTTGAGCTCATAAGATTTTCCTTTCCTATCTATCTGAATTTATTTATTAAGCACGACGGAGTCGTACCATTTTCACTTCTTATTTCAGGATTAACCTTCGGTTCGACCTACTTTTGTTTTGGCAAAAGTAGGCAAAACCATTGTCATCTGCAAAACTCGTTCACAACCATCGAATATCTTATCTATCGCAGAACCAATTTTAAAAAATGTAGTCCTGTCTCAAACACTTGCAGATGACGCCTTCGAGTATCAGATTCCAATTAATCAACTTTTTAATTTATTACTTCTTTTTAGCAAATGCGTTGTCTAAGTAGTCTTCAAACGCGTAGTAGTTAATGCGTTCATATAACTCTTTACGCGTTTGCATAATATCAACCACATTCTTTTGCGTGCCTTCTTTACGCAAGGTTTCATACACAGTTTCGGCTGCCTTGTTCATGGCACGGAAAGCAGAAAGTGGATAAAGCGCAAGGCTTACATCGGCAGATGCCAACTCTTCAGTAGTAAACAGTGGTGTAGAACCAAATTCGGTAATGTTTGCCAAAATTGGTACGCCTGTCTTCTGAGCAAATTGCTTGTACATATCAAGCTCGGTAATTGCTTCAGGGAACAACATATCTGCACCTGCCTCAATGTAGGCACCCGCACGGTCAATTGCAGCTTGTAAGCCTTCAACCGCTAACGCATCGGTACGCGCCATAATCACGAAGCTGTCATCACCACGCGCATCAACCGCAGCTTTAATACGGTCAACCATTTCTTCTTGAGTCACAATGGCTTTGTTCGGACGGTGACCACAACGTTTTGCACCCACTTGGTCTTCAATATGCATTGCCGCAGCACCAAACTTGATCAGTGATTTTGTAGTACGTGCAATGTTAAATGCAGAAGCACCAAAGCCTGTGTCCGCATCGACCAATAATGGAAGATCACATACATCAGTAATACGGCGTACGTCGGTCAACACATCATCAAGGTTACTGATTCCCAAATCAGGTAAACCTAAAGAACCAGCTGCTACACCACCACCTGATAAGTAAATCGCTTTATAACCTGCACGTTTTGCCAAAAGTGCATGATTGGCATTGATGGTTCCAACCACTTGTAATGGCTTTTCTTGGGCTACGGCATCGCGAAATAGCTGACCTGCGGATTGTTTAGCCATTGTTATGTTCTCCTTGTGCTTGTAGCAGTGTTTGCTCAATAATTTTGTAAGAAGCATTGATATGTCGATGCATGAGCAGCTCGGCAAGTTCACCATCGCCTTCTGCAATCGCATCTAAAATACGGATATGTTCGTCCCAAGCTTTGCTTGGACGATCGGGTGTGTTTGAAAACTGAATTCGGTACATACGGATGAGGTGATAAAGCTCATCACATAGCATTTTTTCTAGGGTTTTATTGCCACTACTTTTGATAATGCAGTAGTGAAAATCGTCCTGCCCTTCTTGCAAGTAATATCCTTTACCTGCTTTAAAGTTTTCATCTTCAGCATGCATACGCAAGACATCACGCAACGCCAAGATTTGCTTTTTATCAATATGCTGTGCAGCAAGTTTGCAAGCCAAACCTTCTAATGACGCACGAATCTGGTAAAGCTCTTTAAACTGTTGCAGTGAAAGCGAAACCACGCGCGCGCCCACGTGTGCAGTACGCTCAACCAAACGTTGCCCTTCAAGGCGATGAATCGCTTCACGTAAAGGCCCACGGCTAATGCCATAAGTACGTGCCAGCTCAGGCTCGGAAATTTTGCTACCTGCCGGAATTTGACCCAAAACAATCGCCGTCTGTATTTGTTTAAATACATGCTCGGTCAGTGTTCTTCCCTGACTTTGTAGTGGCTCTGGTGCGAAGGTCAAATCTTGCATATTGTCGACAATTTTTAATCAATTATGAGTTTTATAGCGGTATGAATGAAAAAATCAAGGTGATTGTTGACACTTTTCAGAACGTATCAGGTCAATTTTTATAGCCTGACCGCTTATATCACCTTATATTTAAACAATTAAACCACTTGCAAATTAATATATATAAAACAGTTACTTAATATTAATTTACCTATAGATTTATGGCACTTTTTTAGTTGCTTTTCGGCCTCTAATCTTTTGTTTCAAACTTTAGTCTACAACCAATGTATTACAGCAAGATTGTAGACAATCTGCTTGAATGAAAGCATGAGTTAGAAATTAGTTTCTATTTACCGTAATTTCTTTTAAATCTTTTTATCATTTTCATCCAGAAAATATCGATATTAGTGAAATTATCAGGTGCTTCACGGTAGCTTTATTGATACATTATTGAGCATCGACATAGTTGTGGCGTATTTTTCGAGACAGAAAAAACCCAGCACTATGCATATTGTTGAATGAAAGGACTTTTTTGATGTTTCAACATATCCCCCCATACGCAGGCGATCCAATTCTCTCTTTAATGGAACAGTTCAATGCTGATACTCGTTCTGAAAAAGTAAACTTGAGTATTGGTCTTTATTATAACGAAGACAGCATTGTTCCTCAGTTAGAGACCATTATCGAGGCGCAAAAGCGTATTGAGCCTAAGAACGGTAAAACCAAACTTTATTTGCCAATGGAAGGCTTCAAACCTTACCGTGAAGCAATTCAAGCACTTTTATTTGGTGCAAACAGCCCAGCAGTTAAAGCTGGCCGTGCTGTAACTATCCAAACACTTGGTGGTTCAGGTGCATTAAAAGTTGGTGCAGATTTCTTAAAAACTTATTTCCCAAATTCAGACGTTTGGGTAAGCCAACCAACTTGGGATAACCACGTTGCCATTTTCAATGGCGCTGGCATTAAGACTCATTTCTACCCATATTTCGATGCAGAAACGCGTGGTGTAGATTTTGACGGTATGCTTTCTACACTTAAAACTTTGCCTGAGCAAAGCATTGTGTTGTTGCACCCATGCTGCCATAACCCAACTGGTGCTGATTTAAACCCAGCGCAATGGGACCAAGTAATTGCAGTATTAAAAGACCGTAACCTTATTCCATTCCTAGACATTGCTTACCAAGGTTTTGGTGATGGTATGGAAGAAGATGCGTATGCAATTCGTGCTTTAGACCAAGCGGGTCTAAACTTCATTGTGAGCAACTCGTTCTCTAAAATCTTCTCTTTATATGGCGAACGCGTTGGCGGCTTAACTTTCGTATGTGACGATGCAGAAGCTGCTCAGTGCACATTCGGTCAGTTAAAAGCGACTGTACGCCGTATTTACTCTAGCCCTCCTACTACAGGCGCTTGGTTAGTTGATGAAGTGTTAAATGACGCTGAACTTAACCAAAAATGGCAAGGTGAAGTAAAAGAGATGCGTGAGCGTATTATTAAAATGCGTAGCATCTTGAAAGACGAACTTACTAAAGCACTACCAGACCGTGACTTTAGCTACCTTGTAAACCAAAAAGGTATGTTCAGTTACACAGGTTTAACTGCTGAGCAAGTGGACATCTTGCGTGAAGAATATGCAATCTACTTAGTACGTAGTGGTCGTATTTGTGTAGCAGGTTTAAACATGAACAATGTTTACACTGTTGCTAAAGCGATGGCTGAAGTGCTTGCTAAATCAGTAGAAGTAGCATAAATCATCTATTAAAAAAGGCGCTTCGGCGCCTTTTTTTATGTCTCGATATTAAGATTTAGCCTTACCCCAATATTTCAGTTTTGAGGTATGGCCAATACCTACATTAAAGCTATTGGTTGGGTCGAGTTTTTGATAGAAATTGGCTAATGCAGGTTTGGCAATGTAAAGGTGCCCAACATTATGCTCTGCCGGATATTCAGCACGGCGCGCATCGAGTAATTTCCACATTTGATGTTCCATTTCTAACGGGTCATTGCCCTTTTTAAGAATATAGTCCTGATGGAACACATGACAAAAGAAATGCCCATAATAGAGTTTATGGATGATTTTCTTTTCCATCTCGGCTGGCAATTGCTCTACCCATTCACGGTCATTACGACGTAACGCAATATCAAGCGCTACAATATCTTCAACTTCACTACGGTGCGTATCACGATAACGAATTGCTGCCCCCGCAATCGCAAAACGGTGTAAGAACGCCTTTCGACCTTCCTCTTCACTGCATACAAAATAGTGACCTGACTGATGTACTGCAAAATATTCTTTTAAAAACTGCTCGGTCTGTACTTTTGAATTATTTTCGACACGCAGCACTAAATGGTGCTCATAACGATCTCGATATTCGGTCATACGCTTCGGCAAATGACTCGGTAAAAAGAAGGTAATCGCCTGTAAAATCTGGTCTGTTAAGCCTTTAATTTTAAATTTTTCTAAAAAGCCATCGACTTTATCTTTCATCGCGAAAGCTTTTGGAACATTGGCTGTACCAAACTTTTCAATAAATAAGAAGGTGTCTTTTCCGTACTTTTCACCAATCAAGTAAGCGTCACGGTGAATATATTCGCCTGCAATCGGTAGGCTTGGCAGAGAGGTCAGTAAGTAACGACGAATGGCCGTTAAATCATCAGCATCATTACTACCAATATAAAAAACACTGCTCTCTACTTTTTCATAGGTATCAAGGCGTACAGCAAACACACAGACTTTACCTGCCGAACCTGATGCTTCAAACAATCGTGACGGGTCTGCATTAAAACGAGCAGGCGTATCTTCATCGACCTGTTTCACATCATGTGCATAGCGATGATCTGATGCCTGCTTTTCACTATCATCTAAAATATCTACGGCTTGGTATTGCTGCTTCTCTAAACGAGTCAAAATTTCTTCGGGTGTCGAGCCTAAATTCACCCCTAAATGGTTCACCAGCTCTAATTGACCAGCAGCATTGACCTGAGCATATAACGCCAGTTCCGTATACGCAGGACCACGGCGTACCAAGGCACCACCAGAGTTATTACATACACCACCAAGTACTGATGCACCAATACAAGATGAACCAATCACCGAATGTGGTTCACGATTATAGCCTTTTAAAATTTGCTCTAAATTATCTAAGGTCGCACCCGGTAAACAAATGACCTGCTTGCCATCATGGATGACTTGAATACCCTTTAATCGGCGCGTACTCATAACCAAAACAGGACGGTCATAATCATCACCATACGGAGTTGAACCACCGGTGAGTCCTGTATTTGCTGCCTGCATAATGACAATACAGTCTGCCTCAATTGCAGCCTGCAACACTTGCCATTGCTCTAGCAAGGTCCCTGGTACAACCACTGCAAGCACTTTCCCCTCACCAAAACGACGACCTTGACGGTACTGACGCGTACTTTGATCATCGGTCAAAACATAAGAACGCCCTACAATATTCTGTAAATGTTCGATTACTGCTTGAGGAGAAAATGTTTGCATGATGGTTTCCTTTTGGTCATCCATACCACATAGTTTTTTTAAATTTAGAGCAACACGACGTAGTCTTACAGGGAAAACTTCGATGTAAGCAGCTCATTGACGCTTAGCACCAGCAGCTAATCTCTAGGTATTAGATTTAATGCAAATTGGCGACGCATTGGCGGCAGGGATGCCGCCTGTTGAGCAACCGTACAAGGAAGTACGGTTTGCTCAACAAAAGGTTTTTGGTTACTTTTGACCTTTCAAAAGTGACAAATGCCTATACGTAAAACATCAGCAAATCACCAAATTTTGAGGCTGTGCTTACTGCTTCACTTACTATGTTTTAAAGTCCTTGTTTAATCGCCTGTACTAAACAATCCGTATTAATATCCGAAATCGACTTAGCACCCGTTAAGGTCATCGCAACACGCATTTCCTTATCAATTAAATCAAGTAAGTTCGACACACCTTGTCCACCTGCTGCTGCCAAGGCATAAACAAACGCACGGCCAAGTAAAACCGTATCCGCACCAAGCGCCAACATGCGCACCACGTCTAAACCATTACGAATGCCTGAGTCAGCCAAAATTGCTAAGTCACCTTTGACTGCATCAGCAATTGCAGGCAATGCACGAGCAGAAGACATCACGCCATCTAACTGACGACCGCCGTGATTCGACACTACAATCCCATCTGCACCAAAACGCACAGCATCTTTGGCATCTTCAGGATCTAAAATACCTTTAATCACCATTGGGCCATCCCAAAACTCACGAATCCACTCAAGGTCTTTCCATGAAATGGATGGGTCAAAGTTCGAGCCTAACCAACCAATATAATCTTCAAGCCCAGTCGGCTTACCTAAATATTTAGAGATATTTCCCAAGTCGTGCGGACGACCCATTAAGCCCACATTCCATGACCAGTGCGGATGAAACACTGACTGCATATAACGGCGCATCGCAGCATTTGGCCCACTCATACCCGAATGGGCATCACGATAACGTGCACCCGGCACAGGCATATCTACGGTAAACACCAGTGTTGAACAACCCGCCGCTTTTGCACGTTCCAAAGCATTACGCATAAAACCGCGGTCACGTAACACATAAAGCTGGAACCACATCGGACGGTTAATTGCAGGTGCAACTTCCTCAATCGGGCAAACAGAAACCGTTGAAAGCGTAAATGGAATACCTTTTTTATCGGCTGCCATTGCGGCTTGTACTTCACCACGGCGTGCATACATACCTGTTAAACCCACAGGCGCCAAGGCAACTGGCATCGATAGCGTTTCATTAAACAGTTTTGTCTCTAAACTCAACGCGGACATGTCATTCAGCACACGCTGACGCAATGCAATTTCTGACAAATCTTGTACGTTACGCTTTAAGGTATATTCCGCATACGCTCCACCATCAATATAGTGAAATAAAAATGGGGGTAAGCGACGTTGTGCCGCAGCACGATAATCATTGCCAGAAGAAATAATCATTTTGAATCAACTCTATTTAAACGGTTTGCACGTTTCTGGCGAGCTTCGTCTTCATCCAGAGAACGCACATGATTAATCACAAATTCAATATGACCGCAGACAGCTTGGCGTGCGGCCTCGGGATCTTTACGATCAATAGCATCCATCACCTGAAAATGCTGCTCGCTCAGCAAGTCACCATTTACGGGGTCGTTATAAACTTTCTTACGCCCTAACAAGACGTTGTATTGCAGCAAATCAAATAGACTTCGCATCATTTGAATCAGCACCACATTGTGAGATGCTTCAGCAATCGCTAAGTGGAATTCAGCATCCGCGACCGCAGCCTGTGCTGAGTCACCCGCATTTTGATGGCGGCTAATTTCATTAAAATAATGATGAATTTTGGCGCGATCTTCTGGGGTCGAACGTAACGCGGCATACCATGCCGTCCCCCCTTCAAGCACCAAACGCGCCTCTTGCACATCAAAACGGTATAACGGATCTTCTTCAATCAGGTTGCTGATTGGGTTCACAATCAATTGCTGTGGCCATTGTTCAGGTAATTGCTGAATATAAGTTCCATCGCCACGGCGACTAATCAGTACACCTTGACTATTGAGCTGTTGAATTGCTTCACGCAAAGACGGACGAGAAACTCCTAAGCTAGTTGCAAGCTGGCGCTCGGCAGGCAAACGATCACCTTTTTTCATGTGACGCTCTTCAATTAATGCCTGCAATTTCATGACCACTTGATCGGAGATTCTCATCGCGTTTCCTTCACTGGAGTTATGGAATCATCCACGGCACCAGATAAGCCTGAACCGTAATAATGATGCCAACAAAGACAGTGAATATGATGCTATGTTTTACCGTGAAACGGAACAAGTCAGATTCTTTTCCAACTAACCCTACCGCTGCACAAGCAATGGCAATCGACTGAGGAGAAATCATTTTACCTGTCACACCACCGCTGGTATTAGCAGCGACCAATAACACTTCCGGAATACCAATTTGCTGAGCTGTAGTTGCCTGTAGTGCCGAGAACAAAGCATTTGAAGAAGTGTCTGAACCAGTAAGGAACACACCAAGCCAACCCAAAAATGGCGAGAAGAAAGTAAACGCATGACCCGTATGCGATAGAGCCAAAGCCAAAGTTGCAGATAAACCTGAATAGTTCGCAATAAAAGCAAATGCCAACACCATACCAATCGAGTAAATCGGTGTTTTTAACTCATTGAGCGTTTCACCGAAGGTTGTTACTGCCTCACTTGCTTTCATTTTTAAGAAAATAACTGTGATGATTGCAGCAATAAAAATTGCAGTACCTGTTGCAGAGAACCAGTCAAACTTATAAATCGCTTCGTATGGTTTCATCTCGGACACAATCGGTGGCATTTTCTCGACCAATTTGTGTAAATACGGCACTTCAAGTTTAAAAATCCAGTGTTCAAGAGCACCATCTTTTGCAAATAATGCTTTAAATGGCTTAACGCTCCAGATCGTGACCATTACCGTTAAAATAGCAAATGGAGACCATGCCTTTGCAATTTTCCCAATGCTATAACGTTGAACTGTTGTAGGTTGCTGAGTCAAAGTCTGGCCTGCTTCAGGTTCAAAACGGAAAATATGTTTTGGTTTCCAAACACGGAATAACAACGTCAGGCTGACCAATGAAGCAATTGCTGCGGTAATGTCTGGTAACTCAGGGCCAATAAAGTTAGAGGTGAGATACTGAGCAATCGCAAAAGCACCACCACCGACCAATACCGCAGGCCAAGTTTCCTTAACACCACGCCAGCCATCCATAATCGCCATAATCCAGAACAGCACAATAATGGTTAAAAATGGCAACTGACGACCCACCATCTGGCTAATTTCCATAGTGTCTACACCGGAAACCTGTCCCGCCACAATAATTGGAATACCCATTGCACCGAATGCAACTGGTGCTGTATTTACGATCAAACATAAACCAGCAGCGTAAAGTGGCTTAAACCCTAAACCGACAAGTAGTGCAGCGGTAATTGCGACAGGAGCACCAAAGCCCGCAGCTCCTTCAAGGAAAGTACCAAATGCAAAACCAACAAGTAACATTTGCAGACGTTGGTCTTCGGTAATAGATAGAATGCTTGAGCGGATAACTTCAAACTGGCCTGTTTTTACCGAAATCTTGTATAGAAAAACTGCCCCGATAATGATCCATGAAATTGGCCATAGACCGTAGAAGAAACCGTAAATGATTGACGCAAAGGCCATTTGACCAGGCATTTGATAGAAAAATAGCGCAATCAGTAATGCAATAATAACTGTGCCCGTACCCGCGATACTGCCTTTTAAACGAAAAACAGCCAAGGCCAAAAAGAAGAAAATAATCGGGATTAATGCAACCGCACTAGACAGCCAAATATTATTTAAAGGGTCATAAAGTTGTTGCCACATATTGAGCATTGTCATCTCCTTGAAATGCCGGGGCGAATTTTTGTACCTTAAAATCTCAACATTTACACAAATTGGTATGACCAATTAAAAATTTAAATGCAAATGTTTTTCCTTAAATCACAATGTGCATCATAAACACAGTTATTGGTAAGATCAATGATTAAATAATCACCGAAATTGGTATTACCAATAGTGCTAAGTAAAATCAAGCTCTTTCTAATTTAGAAATTTTCATATTAGACTAAAGTCTTAAAAATACTTTCTTATAAACTTAAATATGACCTACAGAAATGAAGTGCAAAATTTGAATATAAAAACTATAAACGTACCAATTTGATGATCTATGTATAATGTGCACACAACTCAAACCACATGTATTGAATTGAATAATGACTACTTTAACGTGTTTTAAAGCTTATGATATCCGAGGCAAACTCGGCACCGAATTGAATGAAGAAATCGCCTATAAAATTGGCCGCGCTTACGGACAAATCTATAAACCAAAAACTGTGGTTGTAGGTTGTGATATTCGTCTAAGCAGTGAGGCTTTAAAACAAGCGACCATCCGCGGTTTAAATGATGCGGGTGTGAATGTGCTTGATTTAGGCATGACGGGTACTGAAGAAGTGTACTTTGCAGCTTTTCATTTAGACGTACAAGGTGGTATAGAAGTAACTGCGAGTCATAACCCAATGGACTATAACGGTATGAAATTGGTTCGAGAAAATGCTCGTCCAATTAGTGCCGATACTGGTTTAAAAGAAATACAGACTTTAGCCGAAACCAATAACTTTGAAGAAGTTAGCCAAAAAGGTACAACGCAAAGCTATAACATTTTGCCTGAGTTCGTTGATCACTTAATTACCTATATTGAACCAGCAAAAATCCGCCCACTTAAGTTAGTGGTAAACGCGGGTAATGGTGCAGCTGGACACGTGATTGATGCCATTGAAGAAAAATTTAAGGCGCTTAATGTACCGGTTGAATTTATTAAAATTCATCATGAAGCAGATGGCACTTTCCCAAATGGCATCCCTAACCCAATTTTAATTGAAAACCGTGACAGTACCCGAAATGCTGTTCTTGAGCATAAAGCAGATATGGGTATTGCATGGGACGGCGACTTTGACCGCTGTTTCTTGTTCGATGAAAAAGGTCAGTTTATTGAAGGCTATTATATTGTTGGTTTATTGGCTCAAGCTTTCTTAATCAAACAGTCAGGCGAAAAAATTGTGCATGACCCACGTTTAGTGTGGAACACATTTGATATCGTCGACGAATATAAAGGTGTTGCTGTACAGTCAAAATCGGGGCATGCATTTATTAAAGATGTTATGCGTGAACACAATGCCGTATACGGCGGTGAAATGAGTGCCCACCACTATTTCCGTGATTTTGCTTACTGTGACAGTGGTATGATTCCTTGGTTACTCACCATTGCTCTACTCTCTGAAACAGGACAATCTCTCTCAACACTCGTTGAAAATATGATTGTCAAGTTCCCTTGTAGTGGTGAAATCAACTTTAAAGTAGCCGATACGCAAACTACGATTCAAAAGATTTTCGACTTCTATGCCGATCAAAATCCACAAATTGACCGTACCGATGGTGTAAGCCTCGACTTTGGCGCATGGCGCTTTAACGTCCGTGCTTCAAATACTGAGCCTTTGTTACGTCTTAATATTGAAAGCCGTGCAGATCGTCAAGCTCAGCCAATGCAATATTATGTAGATGAGTTGACTGGATTAATTCAGAACTAATTAAAAATAAAAAAGGAGCAAATCGCTCCTTTTTTATCCGAATTTAATTGTAGCCATTAGGATTCTGCTTTTGCCAATTCCAGCTATCCTTAAGCATATCTTCTAAGCCATATTGAGGTTTCCAACCCAACTCAGCAACTGCGCGAGCATTGTCCGCAAAAGAAGTCGCAACATCCCCTGCTCTACGTGGAGCGAACTCAAAAGCAACAGGTACACCATTCACTTGTTCAAAGGTATTTTTGACTTGTAAAACAGATGAACCATTACCTGTACCAATATTCCATGCACGGCAACCTTGCGCCTGTAAGCGGTTATTTAAAGCGCATAAATGTGCATTCGCCAAGTCAACAACATGGATATAATCTCGCACACCTGTACCATCTATTGTATCGTAATCATTACCATAAATAGATAGTTTCTCACGGCGGCCCACAGCAACTTGAGTCACATAAGGCATTAAATTATTTGGAATACCTTGCGGGTCTTCACCAATACGCCCACTCTTATGTGCACCTACTGGGTTAAAATAACGTAGTAAGGCAATAGACCATTTAGAGTCAGCTACTGAAAGTTTTTGTAATAATTGCTCAACAATTAGTTTTGTATATCCATAGTTATTACTTGGCATACCTGTTGGCATTTCTTCATTTAAAGGAGAGGTATTTGCTTCATCATATACTGTCGCAGAAGAGCTAAATACAAGTGTATAGACACCTGCCTTTTCCATCGATTTAACCAGTTGAATACTGCCCGCAATATTATTATCAAAATAAATAAGCGGTTTTTCCTGGCTTTCACCTACTGCTTTTAAACCTGCAAAATGAATAACCGCATCAATTGCGTGCTCTTGAAACACTTGGTCAAGCTCACCAGAATTCCGAATATCACCCTCCACAAAAGTTAAACTTTTTTGTGTGATCTCTTGAACTCTATTTAAAGATTCTTTTGAGCTATTTGAAAGGTTATCAAATACAATAACTTCATGGCCTGCTTCTAAAAGCTCTACACAAGTGTGTGAACCAATATAACCTGCACCACCTGTAACTAAAATTTTAGCCATCGACTTTTCCTAATAAAATTTTAATCAAACCACGTGTTGAAGCATCAAGTGCTGAAAGATCATTTTGAGCACCATTTAAAATTGGAAGTAATTGATCAGCAATCTGCTTACCTTTTTCAACACCCCATTGATCAAACGGATTAATATTCCAAATTACCGACTGAACAAATACCTTATGTTCATATAAAGCAATTAACATCCCTAAACTATATGGATTAAGTTCTTTTAAAAGTAATGTCGAACTTGGCTGATTACCTTCATATTGTTTATAAATTGGTAAATTCTTTAATTCAGCTGAATCCAAAGCTTCATTACCAAAAGCCAATAAACGTGATTGGGCCAAACAATTTGATAATGCGAGGTGATGTTGTTCAATCAATGCCTCAGCATTCTCTACATAGGTAAAGTGATCTGCATTATAACGTTGGATCGGTGCTATGAAATCACAGCTTACTGCCTGAGTTCCTTGGTGGAGTAACTGGTAAAATGCATGTTGTGCATTTGGGCCAACCTCACCCCATACAATCGGACAAGTATCTAATTCAACTTTCTGACCATCACGTTGTACCGACTTACCATTAGACTCCATTTCAAGCTGCTGCAAATAGGCAGCAAAATACTTTAATCTTCCGTCATAAGGTAATACTGCATGGGTCTGAATATTTAAAAAATTATTATTCCAAATACCGAGTAATGCCATGAGAACCGGTATATTTTGCTCAAAGCTTGTATTTCGAAAGTGTTCATCGACAGCATGTGCACCAGCTAAAAGCTGTTGGAAGCCCTCTATACCAATCGTTAGCGCTATAGGGAAACCAATACAAGACCAAAGAGAATAACGTCCACCTACCCAGTCCCAAAGCAACAACTGATTTTCAGGAGCAATACCCCACTCAGTCATTTTTTCAGCTTTTGTAGATACACCAATGAAGTGACTTTTTACAACGCGGTCATGCTTTCCTAAAGCTTTTTCAAGCCATTGTCGAACTGTTTGTGCATTTGATAAGGTATCAATAGTACCAAAGGACTTCGAAGAAATAATAAATAAAGTCGTTTCCGGACGCAGTTGATGGAGCAAATCTGATAACTGGCTACCATCCATAGTCGAAACGAAGTGTACATTAAGAGGTTTGGCAGTTTTTACTTTAAAATCGCATAGTGCATGGGTCACCATTTGAGGTCCTAAATCGGAACCACCTACACCAATATTAACAACATCCTGAATCACTTCACCCGTAGCACCGCGGTATTGCCCAGCATGGATTTTTTCAACCAAAGCGTACATACGCTGTAATTGAGTATGAACCTGTTTTGTGAGTTCAGGAAATTTAGAATATTCCGATGGTAAACGTAAGGCCCAGTGCATAGCTGCACGCTGCTCAGTACAATTGACTTTGTCTTGGGAAAATAAGCGCTCAATCCAGTGAGTCAATTGTTTCGTCTTTGCTAAAGCAAACAATTGTTCTAAAACACTTTTAGTTATACGGTGTTTACTATAATCAAAAACCAATTGATCGAACTTTACCGAATAGTTTTGAAAGCGGTCTTGCTCGGCTGCAAATAATTCTTTGATATGTAATTTTGAATTCTTTTCAACTAATGAATGAAGCTGCGCTATAGGCGAGACTAACTCTTTAGGAAACTTCTCGATAAATTTACTCATAATCGACCTACTCCTTCATAAGCGAAACCTTTTGCTTTCACATATGCCGGATCGTAAATATTACGCCCATCCAAAATAAGAGGATGCTGCATTACTTGTTGTAACTGTTTAAAATCAGGGCTCCAATATTGTTTCCATGCTGTCACTAAGCATAAAGCATGGGCACCCTGTACGGCTTCATATTGGTCAGCACATAAAACCAGATCTTCACGGTCTCCATAAGTTGTTGCGATCTCATCTAAGGCTTGTGGGTCATGTAAACGTACTTTTACCCCTTGTGCCCATAATGCAGCTAACAAAATATGAATAGGTGAGTTATGAGTGCTAGAGGTGTTTTCCTTAAATGAAGCCCCCCAGATCGCAACAGTTTTACCGCTCAAATCACAGTGATAATAATTCCATAATTTACGGAATAAAATTTCTTTTTGTTGCTCATTAATCGCCCACACTTGCTCTAGCAACCGACTTTTAGCCCCTGTTCCAGATACAGTACTCGAAAGCGTTAAAATATCATGTGAAAAGTTTTCACCACCAAATCCAACACCTGCCGACAAATAGGCTGCACCAATACGTGTATCTGCAGCAATACCATGTTTTACATTAGCAATATCAATACCGAGTTTTTCGGCCACCATCGCCAAATCATTCATGTAGCTAATACGGGTTGCCAACATTCCCGAAATGCTGAGCTTTGTAAATTCAGCATCTAAAATTGGCATAAATAAATATTGATAGCTAAAACGGAAAAAAGGACGTAACAGCTCTTGCATAGTGTCTTGAGCATAACTCGATTCAACACCAACAATTACATGTTTTACGTTCAGCACGCTATTAATCGCATTTCCTTCTTGAATCACATCAGGAAAATAAACCCACTCATCTTTTGGCAAATGTTGTTTTAATTGATTCGTACCATGTAGACCAAAAGTAGAGCCATTGATCATTAAACGTGGATGAACTATCGGGCGCTCACTCAACTTTTCCACTGTTTTTAAAGCAAGCTCGATTTGTGTTGGGCTAAAACAAAATAAATAAACTTCAATATCTAAAGGAATTTCAGAAAAAGGACTTTCTTTTAAAAAACCTGCTTTTCTCTGTTTATTTAAATAATGATTAACTTCTTGATCTTGATAAGAAAGTATAGAAATATTTTCTTCGCAGGTGACACTTGTACACCAATAGATCTGATTACCATATTCAGCTAATAATGCTGCCATTACTCCAGCATGTAAGGTGGTTCCAAATACCGCGATTTTCATTGTACACCTGATTTTAATATTCTATAAAATTCTCTTCCCTTTACAGGAAGAGAATATATTGCTCTGCTCATATATTCATTCGTTTTTACAAATAGTTAAGCAGAGCTACAAAATTTTATAATTTAAGTTCCTGAATTAACTGTTTAAAATCATTTCCTAACTTAGGGTGTTCAACCCCATAGTGTAGTACAGCTTTTAAATAGCCAAGCTTACTACCACAGTCAAAGGTTTGCCCCTGCATACGATAAGCTTCAACAGTATCTGTGTCTTGAAGCATTGCAATCGCATCAGTTAACTGAATTTCATTACCTGCACCTTTCGGTGTGCTCTCAAGTAATTGCATAATCTTTGCAGGTAGCACATAGCGGCCAACCACCGATAAGTTTGATGGTGCAGAACCTACTGGGGGTTTTTCAACAATACCCTGCATGGCAATACTTTCGCCTTCATTTGGGCTTTGCTTTACATCCACAATCCCATATTGATCTACTAAATGGTCTGGCACTGCTTCAACCATGATTTGTGCAGCTTGGCTTGAGTTATAGCGAGAAATCATACGAGATAAATCATTTTGTCCAGAGCTATCTTTCACCAATACATCTGGTAATAGCACAGCAAAATCATCTTGTCCCACTACACTTTTCGCACATAAAACAGCATGCCCTAAACCTAAAGGTTGAGGTTGTCTTACACTGATAACACTTACATGCTTGGGCACAATTTGAGTAATCTCTGCAAGCAAGTCAAATTTTTTCTTTTGTTCTAGAGTGGTTTCCAACTCAAAGTTTCGGTCGAAATAATTTTCAATTGATGCTTTCGATGAGTGAGTGACTAAAATAATTTGTTCAATTCCAGCCTCTACCGCCTCGCGTACTACATATTCAATTGCAGGACGATCAACGACCGTTACCATTTCCTTTGGAATAGACTTACTTGCTGGTAGAAAACGTGTACCTAAACCGGCTACTGGTAAAACTGCTTTTTTGATCATAAGAAATATTTCAAGATATAAAATTTACTTTACAGATGAGTCGACATTTTCTTGGACGTTATTCCCTTTAAATAAAGATGGTCCTACATGTCCTGGTGCATTAATACCTTCGCGTCTTAACATTACTTTGACTGTTTTAAACATGATTTTAAAGTCGACCCAAATGTTGTGGTTATCTACATACCATACATCACATTTAAATCGTTCCTCATAATCGAGTTCGTTACGCCCACTTACCTGAGCCAAGCCTGTCATACCTGGGCGAACTTCTAAACGACGTGCTTGTTCCGGTGAATATAAGGCAACAAAGTCTTTTAGCATTGGACGCGGGCCGACTACACTCATGTCACCTTTTAATACATTAATGAGCTGTGGCATTTCATCCAGGCTAGTTGAACGCAATTTTTGACCAAATGGAGTAATACGAGCTTCATCTGGCAATGGATTCCCATTAGCGTCAAAAGCATCTTTCATTGAACGGAACTTAATCATTTTAAATAATTTTCCGTCTTTACCTGGTCTTTCTTGGTAAAAGAATATTGGTGAACCTAAATTTTTACGGACTTTATAAGCAACGATCAGAAATATTGGCGACAGAACAGTTAAAGCTATTAAAGAAATGACTATGTCTACTAAACGCTTCATATTTTCATTCACTCATTTTTTAATATCTTTACGAAGAAAGGTATTATAAATTTTACCTAATAAATTTGCTGGTAGTAGTCTAAACGCAGAACGTACCATAAACAGCATGTTAGCATATAGAGGATTTTGTAACTTTAGTTGTTTTTTTAAATCTAGTAACTGTTTTTCACTTTTAATATATTCGAAACCTTTACGACGTGCATGCATGCCATTACCAACACGAGCATATAAAAGTACATCTGGAAGATTTGCAACTTGGTAGCCATTGCCAATCACACGTAGCCACAAATTGTAGTCTTCCATAAATAAATGATGCTGGTAACCACCTAAACCTAAAATTACATCTCGTTTATAAGCCACGGTCATATGGTTAAATGGACAACGCTTTTGTGCAAATTCTTTAATTTCTTCATGTGTCACTGGCACAGATTTAAGAACATTCGCATCAGAAATGTCTTGATCAAACTCCATCACTTGCCCACTAAATAAAACAACCTCAGGATTCTGCTTTATAAAAGTAAGCTGCTTTTCAAAACGATCTGGAGTACAAATATCATCCGTATCCATACGGAAAACCCATTCATAACTGCACTGTTTCAAACCTTCATTTAATGCTTTTCCTAGCCCAACATTTTGAGGTAGTGCAACTACTTTTAAATAATCTCCAATCTTTAACTGCCACTTTTGTACACATGCGTTAAGCTCATCGCCAACTGGACCATCTAAAACTAATACAATTTCGCTAGGTTTTAAGTTTTGCTTATTCCAAATACTTTCAAAACATTTTTCCAGATATTCAGGCTTTTCTTTATGATATAAAGATAATAATGTAGAAAAATTCATCATAAACAGCCTACTAAATTCTTCCATTCATTTAAAATAGAAGTTGTTGTGAATCTCTGAGCACTTTTTTTCGCGCTTTTTGAATACTCAAGCCGTACCTCTGGCTGATCGATCAATCTTTGAATTGCTTTCGCTAAAGCCTCACTATTCTGGTTTTCAACAAGTAAGCCATTTTCTTCATGGTCAATAACTTCCGATGGACCATGAGGACAATCATAAGAAACTATAGGTAAGCCGAAAGTTTGGGCTTCTATCAATACCATCGGCAATCCCTCAAATCTTGATGACATTACAAAAAAAGCCGCTTTTTTATATATTTCATCAATATTGCTAGCAGCTCCCATTAGCTTTACATTTTTCAATTTCCGCTCAGTAATAATTTTCGTTAAATCATCCAGATTCTCACCCGTTCCATAAATCTTCAGATTCCACTCGGGACTTTTATTGCTGATAATTTCCCAACTTTCTAATAAGGATTCATAATTTTTTTGATATGTTAAACGCCCTACAGCAATAATATCTTTACTATTAGTATTATAGATATGGTTTTCATCTAAATCATAAGGAGAAATATTATTTATTTTTATAATATTTTTATGAAATGAACTATAGGACTTCTTATCTTGTTCGGTCAGTACTACCACCTGATCTATCCTTTTGTATAAGATATTAGAGAATAATCTAACTAGTTTAGGTCTTACACTGAATGCTACATGCTCAAGACTGATTAGCTTTGCATGTCCTCTGCTGAGAAATGTAAGTAACAATGATAATTTCCCCATATTATGGGAAATAATAAAATCAGGTTGTATACTATTTAAAAGTTTTCCACTATCTAAAAAAAAATTAGAATAACTACCCGACACCTTATAAACTTTAACTTTATCATTCAATGGGTAAGCTACTGATGAAAAGTCGGTATCTCGATTAATAATGGAAATATCACAATTCATTTTTTCCACAAACAAATTAGCCAGCACACAGGCAACTCGCTCTGTACCCGATTTATACTTTAATGAGTTTATAAAAAATAATATTTTCACTTTAGCGCCCTCTTTGTTTCAAACTATTAATTTCTACCCAAACTGCTGCCGACAAAACAAATAAAAATGCTGAATATGCGCTAAAAAGAGAAAAACCTCCAACTAAGACTGGCATTAATATATATAGTACTGCCCCTTTTGTTCTAAAATAAAGATATATAAAAAAAGATACAAATAATAAAGAACCCAAAACACCCAATTCAAAAATAAATGTTACTACTATATTATGAGCAAAAATACCAGCATACTTAGAAAAATTTGCTAGACCTATACCAAAAAATTTCAACAAAAATGGTAGGTCTCCATATAAATCTATAGCCTGAGATATAATATAAAATTTAGAATTAAAACTTCCATCTATATCTACAAAGCTGTCACCAGACAAATATATATTAACCATCTTAAAAGACAAATAAGATAAGACTGCCATTATCAAGATAGCAAAATACTTAAAATACCTACCAAATAGCACCACACAAACATAAGATACACAAAAAGCTACTATTGAAGCTCTAGAAATAGTTAAGAACAAAAATAAAATATAGGCACAAAAACTAAAATTACCAATATTATATATTTTATATTTTCGCAAAAAAACAAAAAACATTAAAAAAACACATAAAACTATACCAGTAAAATTAGAGTCATAATACAATACGCTATCCTTATACTTATAAAATGAGATTTCCGAATAATCAGGATTCATTAATCTTGTAATTAACTCTAAGAGCATGAAGATCATTAGAGCTCTATTTATTAAAAAATAAACCCGCTTTCTCTGTTCAAGATTTGTTCGTAAACCAACCTCATAAAACAGCGTCCCTAGCAAAATAGAATATCCAAAAAGGATACTTGACACATAAAGAGGAGAAATTTCTTTGTAATAAAAATCCTGAAAATAAAAACCTAAAATAAAATTAAATGAAATGAGAGTAAAAAATAAAAAACTATATAAAGTCAGTTTATTCACTGCACTAAATTTAATAAATGGAATTGTCAAAAAAACACATAAGACACCAAGTATATAAACTGGATTAATTACTAAATCATTTATACTAAAAAAAGCTAAAAATAATAAAAGAAAATAAAGAGATCCAGTATTAATCATAGTTTAAACTCAACTTCTAAATTAGGAATTCCTTTCTTACTAAAAATATCATATAATCTACGATACCTAATCAAAAGATCACTATCCCCTAAAGTAAAAACTTTAACTCGCTTATAATCTGCAACATTTAATGCTGCACTACTTAAAAAAGTGTAAATACTAACTTCTAAATTAGAGTTTTCCTTTAATAGATCAAGAATATAATCCTCAAATATAAAGTGAGTTTTTATGTATTCATACCCATTATAAACAACACTTTCTCTAGGATGTGGAAAATAGTACTTTATATTATATAAATTTAAAATTTCATTAAGCTGACTAAAATCAAAATCCTCCCCCATAAATTCCTTATAAGGTTGACCTAAAAAAATAGAAATCTTATTTGTAGTACCATTATTAGTAATTTCAGAATCATTAAATGAAATCAATTTAAGCTTATTTGCCTCAACTATATTTTCAAGATCTTTGTAAATTGTGTAATGAGAGATTATTCTATCTTTAATATAATTAATTATATTATTGTCTTCATCAAAATAGACTCCATCTTTATAAACGTTCCCAATCCCATCATCAAACGTGATAATCTTTTTTAAATTAAAAAAACGCAATAAAATATAAATATGCTTATCATTAATCGTAGAAAGATAAACAGTATCAAATTTTGATGAAACAAAATAAAGTTTAATTAAAAAACAAATATAAAAATAAAGTTTCAAAAAACCATTGCTTTTGCAAACATTATACTTATAGGCGGCACTAACCTTTTCTGACAACAAGTTAAAATAATAATTATTTTTCTCATTTTCACTATGTTCTATAAAAAGCAAAGTATATTTACCAGCATCTCTGCTAATTATTTTTTCAGCTAGAAACATTTGAAAAGGAGTTAAGCAAACTATAAGTTTATTATTTTCTAGCATAATTAATCAAAACCCATAACAACATCACACAAACAACATTACTTAAAAGTAATGCATAAGGTATTAATGAAAGAGAAAGGTTTATTAAACCTATTAAGCTCACTAAATAAATCAAGGCGGAGAAAAATGTAACTTTTGAAATTAACAAATTTTTGCCATAATAAAAAAAATAATTTACCACTATGAGATAAGGAAGATTTGCTCCAAAGCCCAGTAAATACATCACAACATAATACTTTGTACCCACATAACTTTGCCCTAAAAACCACAGATACACTTGTTCAGGTAAAAGCCAACCGACTACTGCAGGTAGTATACTTAAAGACAAGCTGTACAATGTGTATTTTTTTATCTTTGCTATGGTTAACGAGTTATCTTTAAGCCCTTGATAATAATACGGTACAATTGCTTTATTGAGTGCCATAAGCACAATCGGTAATACAGCTGCTATTTGTACACCTGCTGAGTACACACCTAGTTCTGCTTTCGAGTATTGTTGGTAAATAAAAATACGATCTAGTTGTCCTTTAACAAAGAAACTAGATTGATGCAAAATGAGTGGCAGCCCAAATGAAAAAATATAAAATAGACCAAGACGTAATCTGTGCCATGTAAAGCGGTAGCTATCTTTAAACAGATCCCCCAAAACTAAACTTGCAATCAAGAATGTAGTCAAGTTTGCTATAACAATTGCCAATATTCGATAGGCTACTAGCTCTTGGCTAAAGTATTCAAGTGCAGCAACCGTAAATAGTACATTAGTTAAAGATAATATAATTTGAATGATAATATATTTAAGTGGCTGCTTCTGGCACTGTCGCAATGCAAGTTGGACATTAACAAAAGACTGAAACATAGTAGCTAGTACAACATAGGCCATAATTTCAGCTTTAAACCACCAACAGCCAAGCAATAATAAAGTAGAAATAGCAATATTAAATAAATATCCCGCCTTAACCACAGTATTTAACGCTTTTTTTCCATAAAAATAGAAGTATCGCGTAACTGCTCCATCTTGGCTTAAACCAACAAAGATACCAAATAACGATAGCATGGTTAAATAGTAAGACAACTCACCAAAGCCATCTGGTCCAAGCTTTCTTGTTAGGTAAGGCAACATCAGAAAAGGGAGACTTTTTGCAAAAAGCTCCCCAATCAAATAAATAAAGCTATCTTTTAATACCCGCATTTAGCCAATAACATCCATCGTTACTGGTGTGTTTAAACTAATATTCTGCGTTACTTTTTTCCCTAGAATCTCATCATAAAATTTAGGTGGTAAACCGAACCCTGGACGGACACTACGGATACTTGATTCGTCAATCACATCACCTGCTTTTAAGTCTTTTACAAAGTAAAGTGAACGTCTAAATTTAACATTACCTTGTTCACTTGATTTTCTACCGTAGTCTACACGACCAAGTGCCTGCCATGCAGTTTTTGCAGATTGACACAAGTGTTGTAATTCTATGGGTTCCAAAGAGAAACTATCGTCTGGTCCGCCACCATTGCGGTCGAGTGTAAAATGCTTTTCAATAACACATGCACCTAATGTAACCGCTGCAATTGCTGTTGTATTATCTAAGGTATGATCAGATAATCCTACTTGAACATTAAAAGATTTTGCCATATCAACCATGGTTAGCAAATTATAATCTTCCGCTGGAGCAGGGTAACCACTTACACAATGCAAAACTACAAGCTCTTTGCAACCACCATCATAAGCAGCTTGAATTGCTTCCCCAATTTCTTCTTTGTCCGCCATACCTGTTGAAATAATCATTGGTTTGCCGGTTGAAGCTACATATTTAATTAATGGCAAATCGACCGCTTCAAAAGAGGCAATTTTATATGCTGGCGCATTAAGGTCTTCGAGTAAATCAACTGCAGTCCGATCAAATGGTGAGCTAAAAATCGTAATATCTAAAGCGCGCGCGTGGTCAAAAAGCGGTTTATGCCACTCCCATGGCATTTGTGCTTTTTGATAGAGCTCATATAGAGACTGCCCATCCCATAAACCACCACGAATCATAAATTCTTCGTTTTGGCTGTTTAATGTAATAGTATCCGCACTGTAAGTTTGTAACTTAACAGCATCTGCACCACAGCGCTTAGCTTCTTCAATAATTTTAAGTGCAGTTTCCAAATGCCCATTATGGTTTGCAGAAAGCTCAGCTATCACATAAGGTGGATACTGTATACCAATATTTCTATGATTTATTTGCATTTACTTCACCTATCTTATGGATAATACTAGCTTAATAAAAACTCGGATTCGCCTTGAGCTATAAGTTTTTCTTCCTGATAAACGCCATACTCAATAATGACATAACGTCCTATTTGTGTTTTTAACTTCGCCTTTCCGGTAAGCTCTACATTTGGATAAATCGGAGCTTTAAAATCAAGGTTTTGTCCTAAATAAATTGCATTTCTACTTGGATAGTCCATAGCTGCAACTTTTGATATCTCAGCAACAAGTAAAGCGCCATGGGCGATTCTATTTTCAAAACCCAGTGAAATCGCAGCCTCTTTATCCAAATGAACAGGATTTTTATCGCCAGACAAGGTAGCAAACTGATCAATTTTTTCCTCTGGAATAGAAAAACTCCATACATAGCTTTTTTCTATTGGGCTATAAGCTTGCGACTGTATTTTTTGATAATCTTTTTTGAACAGAGCTAACTGATAGATATCATAAAATTTACCGTCTCTATAGTAATCCTGCTTCTTAATGCCTTCCATTTTAAAACCAAATTTGCGATGGAAATTAACAACAGCAAAATTAAACTCTAAAACTTCACAACATAATTTATTTAAATCTAATTCATTAAAAGCATACTCTAATGCCAGTTGCTCCATCTCAGAACCAATACCTCGTACCGTGGTATCTCCAGAGTAAAAAGCCCAAGATGCTTTCTTATTTTTGAAATCGATATCATTGAAGGAGAGCACACCTAATGGTGTATTATTTTGTTCATAAATAAAATAACGACAAGTATCATTTACCAAAATAGAATTAAACCACTTCAGATGAGCATCTAATTCAATAATATCATGGTTATACATATTCATACGGACAGAATCTTGATTACGCCATGTTAAAATCATTTCTGCGTCTTTCAGTTGGACTGGTCTTATTTTTCCTTTAAACATTACTTAACTCCAAGATTTTTTCACATGTTCTGACAACACCAAGTCCATCAACAAGTTCCATTATTTTGATTCTTCTTTGACGGTAAGAAACACTGGTGAAATCTAATTTACTTAAAAATTCGAATAATCGATCTTCTGTTAAATCGTTACAATCGCCTAAATTATCAATTAAATCTTCCTCAGCCAAATAACTTAATAAGATACGCTGGTTATCTGCTACCTGTACTAACGCTGCATTTAACCCTAAACAAAAACGCTCCCAAACCGTTGAACCACAAGCCCCTATAGCAAAGCTTGAACTATTCATTAATTCAGCCATATTTGATGATGATTGCATAATTTTGATATTTGATTTATCAGTAACTAAACTCTCTAAATACTGAAATTGCTCTTTCTCCAACATTCCCGTAATTAAAATATAATCATACTTATCCACACGTTTAATTACAGATATAACTTTTTGCAAAAGTGTAAAATTACCTACACCACCAAAGTTAATCAAAATCTTATTACTATTAATTTGTTCTTGATTTCTCAATGATCTAAACAGACTAAACTCTTTCTTAAGAAGGCAGTATTCCGGCCCCAACAACTTAATAGTTGTTAATGGCGTTGTAAGATCATAGCGCTGCTTATAATATGGGAAAAAGTTTTGATCTAATAGAATTTCACATTCATGTTCACGAGCTAAATCGTCTATAACAATTAACTTCGAAACATGCTTCCGAATAATCCGTTCCCAATTAACATTTAATGCATAATGATCAACGATACAGATATCTATCGTTTTCTCTTTTATTTTTTCAATAAAGTCTTCACTGTCTTGTTCTATACTTATGCCTAACCAGTCTTTTTCCGACTTTGGCAAACTGCCAATTGTTGTTTGGCCTATAATTTCAAGTTGGAAGCCTGCATTCAATACTAAATTATAAAAAGCTTGCCCATAGTCTCTACAATAGAAAATACATTGATGCCCCTTTGCCTTTAAATAATTAGCAAGAGTTAAACAGCGCTGTAGGTGACCAGTTCCAATATGTTTAGCAGCATCAACTCTAAAGCCTATCCGCATTATCATAATTTCAAAGCCCCAAATAACATCTCTGCTAATTGCCAATCCTCTAGGGTATCAATATCCTGCACACGTGTTCTAGGGAGCTCGACAATTCGAGACTTACTTGAGAAAACTGGATATTTTTCCTGCCATGCCTGTGCCGTTCCCCAGTAGAACTGCCCCGCGTCATGCCACGCTTCTTCTAAATCCTGAGAACGCTTATTAAAGTTTGCTGGTTGGAACATCTCAACATTACCCTCCTTATTCAATTTAATAGCTCTTTGAATCGGGAAAGCAAAAGTCGTTGCACTAAAAGCATAATCTAGCGGGTGAGATTGTAATAGCTGTAACCCAGTTTTCAGATCATCAACCTGTACAAACGGTGCTGTCGCATATAAACAGCAAACAAAGTCTGGCGATTGACCCCGTAATTGTGCAAAAGCTTGTATCGCATGCTGCATGACATCTGCTGTAGTTGCATAATCATCAGACAAATGAGCTGGTCGCAGGAATGGAACTTTCGCTCCAAACTTAACTGCAATATCTGCAATTTCTTGATCATCAGTCGAGACCCAGACCTCATCAAAACATTCACTTTTCAGTGCTGCTTCTATAGACCATGCAATCATGGGCTTACCGTAGAAGTCTTTAATGTTTTTACGAGGAATTCTTTTGCTTCCACCTCGCGCAGGAATAACCGCCAGTTGCATTATTATACCAACACCTCTTTTAGTGTCTGGTAAATGTACTGAATTTGCTCATCAGTCAAATCAGGGAACATTGGTAAGCTAATAGCTGCTTCATAATAAGCTTCTGCTTCAGGGAAATCGCCTTGTTTGAAGCCTAATTGTTGATAATAAGGTTGGGTATGCACTGGAATATAATGCACATTTACTCCAATACCCTTTTCTCTCAATATTTCAAAAATTTCTTTACGCCCTTTACTCAATTCATCTAGCTTTAAACGAATGACATATAAGTGCAAACCAGAATATGTTTCCGGTAATTGGTATGGAGTAATTAATGGTAAATCTTTTAAAAGCTCATTATATTTTTTAGCAATCTCATGTCGTTTAGCTACAAATGTTTCTAAGCGAGTCAACTGTGTAACCCCTAATGCAGCTTGTAACTCGGTCATGCGATAGTTATAACCTAACTCAACCTGTTGGTAGTACCAAGGGCCTTCAGATGGTTTGGTCATAAATTCCGGGTTTCTTGTAACACCATGGCTACGCAATAAATCGATTTTCTTAGCTAAATCTTCATTATTGGTAAGCGCCATTCCACCTTCAGCTGTTGTAATAATTTTGACTGGATGAAAACTAAAAATTGTAATATCAGAATACTGGTTAGAACCAATATAACTTTCTTTATATTTACCCCCAATTGCATGGGAGGCATCTTCAATAACACTAAAGCCATATTCTTTCGAAAGTGCATGGATTTTTTCCATATCGCATGGCTGACCACATAAATGCACAGGCACTACAATTTTTGGTAATTTATTATTTTGCTTTGCAATTTCTAATTTGGCTTTTAGAGCATTAACCGAAAGATTATAGGTATTTGGGTCAATATCGACGAAATCAACATCTGCTTCACAGTACAATGCACAATTAGCCGATGCAACAAAAGTAATCGGAGATGTCCAAAGGACATCTCCTTTTTTCAATCCCAATGCCAAACAAGCTACATGTAAAGCTGATGTTGCACTATTCATAGCAAAGGCATATTTTGCCCCAACCAATTCTGCTACTGATTTTTCAAATAAAGGAACTTGAGGACCTTGTGTTAAAAAGTCAGATTGGAGAACTTGAACCACTGCATCAACATCAGCCTGATTTATATTTTGTTTGCCATATGGGATAAACATGTTAGATATTTCCTACTTTCTCAGCGTTTTCAATTAACCATTTTTGTAAATCTTCTGGACTCATCCATTCAGTATTATTATCACTAGAATAGTGGAAACCTTCTGGAACTCGTTTACCGTCTTTAATACGTTCTTGTGTTTCCGCCCAATCATTAATTACAGGCAAGATTTTATAATGTTCTGGGTATTCATAAGTATAATAAGCGTCTTCGACACTGATCATTTGCTCATGTAATTTTTCGCCTGGACGAATACCTACAACTTCTTGTTTAGCTTCAGGAGCAACCACTGCAGCAAGATCGGTGACTTTCATTGATGGAATTTTTTTCACATAAATTTCACCACCAACCATATCTTCAAATGCATGCCAAACAAGCTCTACACCTTGTTCTAACGAGATCATAAAGCGAGTCATACGGTCATCTGTAATTGGCAGCACGCCTTTATCTTTAATTGACATAAAGAAAGGAATAACTGACCCACGAGATCCCATTACATTACCGTAACGCACAACAGAGAATTTTGTACCATGTTCACCAGAGTATGCATTACCAGCAACAAATAATTTGTCAGATGCAAGTTTTGTTGCACCATACAAATTAATTGGACTACTTGCTTTATCAGTTGAAAGAGCAACAACACCTTTTACTTTTTTATCAATACATGCATCAATCAGGTTCATTGCACCATTAATATTAGTCTTGATACATTCAAAAGGGTTGTATTCAGCAGTTGGTACAATTTTTGTTGCAGCAGCATGTACAACATAATCAACCCCATCTAAAGCGCGATATAAACGTTCTTTATCACGCACATCACCAATGAAAAACCGAACACGTTTATCATCTTTAAATTTCTTCGCCATTTCCCATTGTTTCATTTCATCGCGAGAAAAAATAATTATTTTTTTAGGATTATATTTTTCCAATGTCATTGGAACAAATGTATTACCAAAAGAACCTGTTCCACCAGTTACTAATATTGTTGAGCCTTGTAACATCTCTTCCTCATTTTTAAACAAATTAAAATTATTAGCCTAAATAATATCAAAGTCTGATATCGGTCTCTGATTTATCTAAAACATACTTCAAATCATAAAGTACATGCTTTTCTTTACCTAATGCATGAAACTCATGTGCACTCATTGATCTAAACTGATTATGGGCAACGGCAATAACGATCGCATCATACAAGCCTTGTTGTAATTCTTTAATTGGCGCTAAACCATATTCGTGTTGTACTTCTGTATCATCTACCCACGGGTCATAGATATCTAAATCTAAATCGTATTCTTTCAACGCTTTAATAAAATCGACAATTTTTGTATTACGAATATCAGGACAATTTTCTTTAAAACTAAGTCCCATAACTAAAATACGAGCACCAACAACTTGTATTCGCTGTTTCACCATTTCTTTAATGAGCTGAGTTGCTACATGCTCACCCATACGATCATTTAAACGGCGAGCTGCTAAAATAATTTCAGGATGCAAGCCGATAGACTGGGCTTTATGAGTAAGATAATAGGGATCTACACCTATACAATGTCCTCCAACCAATCCAGGTCGGAATGGTAGAAAGTTCCATTTCGTGCCAGCAGCCTTGAGTACATCTTCGGTATCAATATCTAATTTATTAAAAATAAGAGCCAATTCATTAATCAGAGCAATATTGACATCACGTTGTGTGTTTTCGATTACTTTAGCTGCTTCTGCTACTTTTATATTCGGGGCCTTATGAGTGCCCGCCTCAATAATTAAATTATAAACTTCATCAATATAATCAGCTACCTCAGGTGTGGAGCCCGATGTGATTTTTAAAATATTAGTTACACGGTGCTGCTTATCACCGGGGTTAATGCGCTCTGGACTATAACCTGCAAAGAAATCTTGATTAAACTTGAGTCCAGATACTTTTTCCAAAACCGGAATACATACTTCTTCTGTTGCGCCTGGATATACGGTGGACTCATATACCACTACATCACCTTTTTTTAAAACCTGCCCAATACTCGTCGAGGCTTTAATTAAAGGAGTTAAATCAGGCTGCTTAAAGTCATCAATTGGTGTAGGCACTGTGACTATGAAAAAATTAGAGTCCTTTAAATCATCTAAATGAGCAGTATAGTTGAGGTGAACAGCTTGCTTTAATTCTTCAGGTGAAACTTCTAAGGTATGATCTTGACCATTCTTAAGCTCATCTATACGTTTTTGATAAATATCAAAGCCGACAACTGGTACCTTTTTTCCAAACTCAACTGCCAACGGCAAGCCAACATAGCCTAACCCAATAATTGCTATTTTTAATTTGGCAATTTGCATATAAACGAGCCTTTTTCCTTAGAGTTTATATCTAATAAATCATGCTTTTGGCACTAACAGTGCAGCGTACTATATCAGATTTTCATTCAGCGCCGTACGTCAATTGTATAAATGTGTTTACAACGTTTATAAGCTACCTTTTTAATGTAGCCAAAATTATACATTTTTAATATTTCTACACTGTGACCACTGCTTAACAGCCCGTTCCAGATAAACTAAACATACAAAGCCTTGCGATTTTTCTATGTTTTTTCATTTCTTTTCAGCTAGAATCAGTTCAGCCTGCGTTTAATAGACACTTGTCGCTATGCAGTGGACAATATCAATTAAAGATAAATACACAAAGGGTCGCGTGTGAAGTATTGCCAGTTTTTCTCTGTTCTTGCCTTAAGTTTAAGTGCTGCCAGCTGTGCGGTTACTTCCGGTTTACAAACTTATGATATTCCGAATGAGGGAGTTTATAAAACGGACCTCGGAACTACGGTTAATGTAGTTAAAATTTCTCAAGAAACATTACCTGCAATTCAGCCTGCTCAAATTGACTATCAACGCGACTACGCATCATTATTTAAAAATCAACAAACTATTTATCGTTTAAGTTCAGGGGATGTTCTCTCTATTCAGCTATGGGCTTATCCGGAAATTACCCCTCCTGTAAACAATATTAGTAATGAACAATCTATTCAAGCGAATGGCTATCCAATCGATCAGAGTGGTTATATTCAGTTTCCATTAGTTGGCCGCTATAAAGCAGCCGGAAAAACACTTGCTCAAGTCAACCGAGAGTTACATAGTCAGCTGGCTCGCTTTCTAAAAAATCCCGATGTTGTTGTTCGCGTGCTTTCATATGAAGGACAGCGCTTCTCTGTTCAAGGTAGTGTTACTAAAGGTGGTCAATTTTATTTAAGCGACCAACCCGTGAGTATTTATACTGCCTTGGGTATGGCAGGTGGCGTAACTACAACAGGAGATAACACTTATATTCAACTGATTCGGAATGGCCGAACTTATAACCTAAATACGATTGATTTAGAAAAAGCTGGCTATTCACTGCACAAACTTTTGGTTCAGCCAAACGATACTATTTATGTCAGTACCCGTGAGAACCAAAAAATTTATGTGATGGGTGAATCGGGTAAAAATCAAGCGCTACCAATGCGCGATCAAGGCATGACATTGACTGATGCTCTAGGTGAAAGCTTGGGCATTAATCCAAATTCAGCCAGCGCTAGCCGCATATATGTAGTACGGACAAACCCAAATGACCGCACAACCGAAATTTATCATTTAAATTTAATGAGTATTGGAGATTTTGGATTAGCGAATCAATTTAGGTTACGTAGTAATGATATTGTTTATGTCGATGCGACTGGCTTAACACGCTGGCAACGTGTGGTTAATCAGATTATCCCGTTCTCAAATGCTTTATATAACATAGACCGTTTGGGACAATAATATTATGCAAATTAAAAATATTTTGGTGGTGTGTATTGGAAATATTTGCCGTAGCCCTATGGCAGAATATTTTTTAAAACAGCAATATCCTCAACTCAATATTGAATCTGCGGGTATTTCAGGATTGACTGGGCATCAAGCCGATGAAAAGGCCCAGCTCTGTATGCAGCGTTTAGGCATTGATATGCAGCCTCATATTGCAAGAAAGCTCAATGCCGAGCTCATCAAAAAAGCTGATCTTATTCTAGTGATGAGCAGTAACCAACAGAAACATATAGAACAATCTTGGCCCTTTGCAAAAGGAAAAACTTTCCGTTTAGGTCATTGGCAAAATAAAAATGTGCCCGATCCCTACCAGCATGAGCAAGCTGTATTTGATGAAACTTGCCAACTCATTCAGCAATGCGTGGCTGACTGGAAACCTTATATTTAATGTATAGATTTTTAAGCATATGAACCAACAGAATACTAATACCGAAGATACAATTGACTTAAAAGAATTGTTTTTTTCACTGATTGCTCAGTGGAAACTCATTGCTCTATGCGTTATTTTAAGCGTTGTATGTGCCCTACTCTATTTACGTGTAACGCCAAATACCTATTCGGTAGATGCGTTGGTTCAGGTTGAGGACAGTAAAGGGGCTTCTGCTGCACTTTTAGGTGATCTATCACAAATGATTGAGCAAAAATCACCAGCTCAGGCAGAAATAGAAATTTTAAAATCACGTCTGGTTTTAGGTTCTGTTATTAAAGATTTACATCTGAATATACAGGTCTCTAGCACTGAAAATACGCTTACCCATCGCTTATTGAGTGATACCGATTATAAAACTGAATACACTAAAAAATCGGTTTTATTTAAAGATGACTTAAAAAGTTTTGAAGTACGTGAATTTGAAGTTCCAGCTTACTATCTTGACAAAAATTTACTTCTTAATTTCGATAAACAGTCTTTACGTTTAACAGACCCAGATACTGAAGAAGTTATCTTAACTGTTCCACTAAACCAAGTTAACCATGTTGCAGGCCCTCATGGTTTATGGAAAGTCGCCATCTTTACAAAAGACCAATTTGATGCCACTTATAACATTACTAATTTATCTTTACCTGCTGCAGTAAATGTACTGAGTGCTAATTATTCAGTGGCTGAACGCGGTAAGCTTACAGGAGTTTTAGGTCTTAACTATCAAGGTCAAGACAAAGAGCATATTACCAAAGTTCTCAATGCTATTTTAGCGACTTATAGTGCGCAAAATATTGAACGCCGTTCGGCAGAATCTGCTCAAACCTTAAAATTTTTAGATGAACAACTACCTGACCTGAAAAAACAGCTAGATGATGCAGAGCGTCAATTTAATAAATTCCGTCAACAGTATAACACCGTTGATGTGACTAAAGAATCTGAGCTTTACTTAACCCAAAGTATTACTTTGGAAACTAAAAAAGCAGAGCTTGAACAAAAACAAGCTGAAATGGCAGCTAAATATACGGCTGAACATCCAGCAATGCGAGAAATTAATGGCCAGCTCGCTGCGATCAATAAGCAAATTGGTGAACTCAATAGTACTTTAAAACAATTACCCGATGTTCAGCGCCAGTATTTACAGCTTTATCGTGAAGTTGAAGTTAAAACACAGCTCTATACAGCTCTTTTAAATTCATACCAACAACTTCGTATTGCCAAAGCCGGTGAAATTGGTAATGTACGTATTGTCGACACTGCTGTTGAACCTGTTGAACCTATTAAGCCTAGAAAACTGTTAGTTCTTATTTTATCGATATTTGTGGGCGGCTTTATTGGAGCTCTACTAGCCCTATTACGTAATATGTTACGTACAGGTATTAAAGATTCTGGCCAAATTGAAAATGAATTGGATTTACCGGTTTATGCAACTGTCCCTCGTTCTCCAATTCAAGAAAGCCGCATCAAGATTTTAAAGAAGAAGAAGAGCATTCCTATTCTTGCGGTTAAAAATAGTGATGATATTGCGATTGAAAGCTTACGCAGTATCCGTACAGCTATTCACTTTGCATTAGCAAATGCAAAAAATAATATCATTATGATTGCAGGTCCCTCTCCTGAAGTAGGTAAATCGTTTATTTCGACCAACCTTGCAACTATTTTTGCTCAAAGTGACAAGCGTGTATTACTCATTGATGCAGACATGCGTCGTGGCTATATGCATAAATATTTTGATGTTGATGTGAAGCCTGGTCTATCAGAATTTCTAAGTGGACAAGCTGATTTACAAAAAGTCTTGCACAAAACTCAGGTAGCCAATCTTGATGTGATCACTCGTGGTAAGAGCCCAACAAATCCTTCAGAGATTTTAAGCTCAAACCAGTTTAAGGAATTACTTGAGCAGCTCCAAAGTCAATATGACCACATCATTATTGATACTCCACCAGTGCTTGCGGTAACCGATGGTATTATTATTTCGCAATATACTGGTGTGAACTTAATTGTTGCACGCTACGCCAAGTCACAAATGAAAGAGCTTGAACTAACTGTTAATCGTTTTGAACAAGCGGGTGTTAAAGTCAACGGCTTTATTCTCAATGATATTCAACGTGCTAGCGCTGGCTATGGTTATGGCTATAACTATGCTTATGCCTATAAGGCACAAAAAGAAGACTAATTAAAACTCTTCATAAAAACCGGATTAAATGATCCGGTTTTTTTATTTGCTTTTTAAGTTTTTCCACATTAAAACTAACTAAAATATATAAAAAACCACTCGTTTTTTTTGTTAAGCATTCTATGCTTAAGTCGAAGCATGCTAAGATCGAAGCAGCCTTTTAGACTCAAATGATTATTTTTGGAACCTTTTATGAGTAAAGCCTTACCCATTGCTGTCGCTGTAGTTTTAGGCGGTGCTGCACTTGTACCTGTATATTATGCAACTCAACATCCGACCACAGAAGTCGGACGTAAAGCAGACAAAAATGCTTCTCCAATTCAAAAAATCAGTTATGTTCTTGGGTATGAAGTTGCTCAACAAACTCCTCCTGAACTGGATACGAAAGCATTTGTTCAAGGGATCCATGATGCGCGCAATAAGCAGCCTAGTGCTTATACTCAAGAAGATTTAAAAGCTGCCGTTGCTGCTTATGAAAAAGAGTTACAACAAAAAATGCAGCATCAAGACAAACCTGAGCAAGCAGGTACGGCTGCTGACTCTGCAGATGCACAGTTCCTTGCAGAAAACAAAACGAAAGCTGGCGTAAAAACCACTGCATCAGGTTTGCAATATATCATTACTAAAGAAGGTACTGGTAAACAGCCAACTGCTCAGTCTATTGTTAAAGTACATTATGAAGGCCGCTTAATTAATGGACAGGTTTTCGATAGTTCTTATAAGCGTGGTCAACCAGTAGAATTCCCACTTAACCAGGTCATTCCGGGTTGGACTGAAGGTCTTCAACTCATGAAAGAAGGTGGAAAAGCGACTTTCTTCATACCATCAAATCTTGCATATGGCCCACAAGAGCTTCCTGGAATTCCAGCAAACAGTACACTGATTTTTGATGTAGAACTCATTTCAGTGAAATAATAACAATCCAGGAGAGTCGTTATACTCTCCTGTTTTTTTTGGAAAATGACATGAAAAAAATCAGTTTGGTTATTGCAGCGTCAACGATGAGTTTATCTGTTTTTGCTGCTGCACCGATAACAAATAAAAGCCCGGCAAAAGATCAATTTAGTTATAGTTATGGTTATTTAATGGGCCGTAATAATACTGATGCGTTAACAGATTTAAATCTTGATATTTTTTACCAAGGTTTACAAGAAGGTGCTCAAAATAAGACAGCACGCCTAACTGATGAAGAAATGGCGAAAGCAATTAATGATTATAAAAAAACATTAGAAGCTAAACAGCTAGTCGAATTTCAAAAACAAGGTCAACAAAACGCTCAGGCTGGTGCAGCTTTTCTGGCAGAAAATGCTAAAAAATCTGGTGTGATTACGACTAAATCAGGTCTGCAATATCAGGTATTAAAAGAAGGCACTGGTAAAACACCTAAAGCCACCTCTCGTGTAAAAGTAAACTATGAAGGACGTTTACTCGACGGAACTGTATTTGATAGCTCAATTGCACGTAATCACCCTGTTGATTTCCAGTTAAATCAAGTGATCGCCGGATGGACCGAAGGCTTACAAACTATGAAAGAAGGCGGTAAAACCCGTTTCTTCATTCCAGCAAAACTTGCTTATGGTGAAGTTGGTGCTGGGGATAGTATCGGTCCAAATAGTACTTTAATTTTTGATATTGAGTTGCTACAAGTTTTGCCAAAATAATTTTCGAAGATAAAAAAAGCGATCTAAATTGATCGCTTTTTATTTTAGTGTTTTAAATCTCTCGGTCTAAAGCCTGTCAGTAATAAGCCAATTAAGTAAGCGATCACACCTATAACGCATAAACCGACTACCTCTGCAACACGAATCCATTGAGAGAGTTCACCGTTATACCAATTTAACCCGAACCAAAGCGCTGCAATCATCGCGAGGTTAGCCAAACCATATTGAAGTGCCAGTTTTTTCCAATGTGCACCAAATCGGAAAATATTACGCTTATGTAGATAAAAATAGAGCAAACCTGCATTTACTAAAGCTGAACCAGAAGAGGCTAATGCAAGCGCCATATGCTCTGCATGCCAATTGATTAGTTTAAAAAATCCAATAAATACAACGTTTAGAATCGCATTAGCAGCAACCGACATTAAACCCACACGGACTGGTGTTTTTGTATCTTGCTGCGCATAGAAACCTGGTGCAAATACTTTAATTAACATAAAGGAAATTACGCCTGCACTCATACATTGCAATGCAAGTGCTGTCATTTGTGTATCGCGTAAATCAAACTCACCACGCTGGAACAATGCCTGAATAATCGGTGTTGAAAGCATAAATAAAGCAATACTTGCTGGCAAACCAACCAACACAATCACTTTTGCTGCCCAATCAATCATGCTACGAAACTTCGCCTGATCTTGCTCTGCATGACGTGCTGACAGTGAAGGCAAAATCACTGTACCAATCGCAACACCGATTAATCCTAAAGGTAGCTCAGTCATACGTTCGGCACTGTAGAGCCAAGACACTGAACCATCTTGCATGAAAGATGCCCAAATCGTATTTAGCAATAGGTTAATCTGAGTCACAGAGACACCAAATAATGCAGGAAGCATTAATTTTAAAATACGTTCTACACCTTCATGTTTAAAATCAACTTTCGGTGGGATCAGTAAGTTTTTACGCCATAACTCAGGAATTTGTATAGCTAACTGTAAAATACCAGCTGCAACAACTGACCAACCTAAAGCTTTGATTGGCTCAGCCATATACGGTGTAAGCCACCAAGCCCCTGCAATCATTGCTACGTTCAGTAAAACAGGCGAAAAAGCTGGCGAGGCAAACGAGCCATAACTGTTTAAGATGCTACTGGCAAAAGCCGTAAGCGACATAAACATTAAATAGGGAATGGTCAGACGGAACATACTGACCGCTAAATCAAACTTTTCAGGGTCATTATGGAAGCCCGGCGCATACATATAGATAATTGCTGGAGCTAAAACCATAGCCACAAAAGTCAGTAAAGTCATGACTGTCAGCAAACAGCCAAATACTCGACTAATCAGGATTTGAACTTCTGCATGCGCACGACCTGTTTTATATTCGGTCAATACCGGAATAAAAGCCTGTGAAAAAGCCCCTTCGGCAAACAACCGTCGAAAGAAGTTGGGAATACGAAAAGCCACAACGAAGGTATCGAAATCTTTACCCGCACCAAACACGTTGAGCAATACGACATCTCGTACTAAGCCCAATACCCGTGACAACATCGTCATCGCACTGACAATAAAAGTCGATCGCCATAATGCCATCGTACTCACCTACAGCTATATTCGAAAGTCGCTATTGTAATGAAACTAGAAAATCTTTTCGTTGTGAAATGATGAATGAACTCAAGTTTTTTTCTGTGCTAACAACTGCCTAAAGTGCTGCCATTTAAAATAAGGTCCCGGATCAGTTTTTCGGCCCGGTGCAATGTCTGAATGCCCTGCAATATGGTTTTTAATTTCAGGATAGGCCTGACGGATAGCAGTAACTACATCGGTTAGTACGCTGTACTGTACTTCTTCGAAAGGCAGGTCATCACTTCCTTCAAGCTCAATACCAATTGAATAATCATTACATTCAACTTTGGCTAAGTAGCTTGAACGCCCTGCATGCCATGCACGATCATTAAAGTTAACAAACTGTAGGACTTCACCTGTTCGTAAAATTAACAGGTGTGTAGAGACTTGCATACCTTCAATAGTCTGAAAATAGGGATGAACGGACCAATCTAATTTATTCTGGAAAAACTGTTCAATATAGCCTCCCCCAAACTGAGAAGGCGGCAAGCTAATATTATGAACCACAATCATTTGTATTTCGGTACTAGCGGGACGCTGGTTAAAATTTGGAGAAGGTACTTGTCTCGCCCCTTTTAATTGTCCATTTATAACTTCATACGGTGTGATTTGCTTCATTGAGATGCCAATAAATTGCTTGCAAATTGTTTTAGTTTAAAACAGTTAATTGCTTTTCAGAGTAGTCAGCATGATTGTTTATCGCGATTAATCTGATAAAACAGCTTATTTTTAAAGTCGACGGTGCTAATATATCGCAAGTTTTAGGGTCATCGACAAAATGGAAACCGTATGAGCATACCTCAGTCTTTGCTTGAACAGTCAATTCAAATCAATATTCAACAAGCATTACAAGAAGATATTGGGGACGGTGACATTACCGCCATGCTCACACCTGAAGATGAACAGGCTACTGCAACTATCATTAGCCGTGAAGATATGGTTTTAGCTGGACAGCCTTGGGTGAATGCGCTCATCTCAGCGTATGACAACACTGTACAGGTGACTTGGTTAAAACAAGAAGGTGACCGTGTTGCTGCAAATGAAGCCTTTTTAAAGCTTGCTGGTTCTGCACGTAGCTTACTGACTGTAGAGCGCCCTGCTTTAAACTTTATTCAAACATTATCAGCTGTGGCTACAAAAACTGCTGAATATGTTCAGCATCTTGAAGGTTTAAACACAAAACTTCTCGATACACGTAAAACTTTACCGGGCTTACGTATTGCACAAAAATACGCCGTAAACGTCGGCGGCGGACAAAATCACCGCCTCGGTTTATTTGATGCGTTCTTAATTAAAGAAAATCATATTATGGCAGCGGGCGGTATTGCCCAAGCGATTGCAAAAGCACATCAAATTGCGCCAGGTAAACCTGTTGAAGTCGAAGTTGAAACTTGGGATGAGCTAAACCAAGCGCTTGAAGCAGGTGCAGACATTGTCATGCTCGACAATTTTAGCCAACAACAAATGATTGATGCTGTAAAACACGTGGCGGGACGCTGTAAACTCGAAGCTTCGGGCAATATCACTATTGAAAACTTACGCGAAGTAGCGACTACTGGTGTCGACTATATTTCTATGGGCGTGTTGACTAAAGATGTCAAAGCCGTTGATTTATCAATGCGTTTTAATGCCTAAATAAAATCAGCATCATTATTGGTATTTTTTTGCGACTTGGTCATGTCTGCCGCTTGTGTTTTTTGCCATGCTGACTGAGTCGCTTGTGCCCCACTATCCCGTGGATCGGCAGCCATTAAAACAAAAGTAACTACTGCTAATAATACAATAAAACCTTGTAGCATAAGTTTTCCCCATCACTTTTAAAAAATTTAGGGTTTCAAGGTAAAAGATAAATATGACCAGGCTTAGGAGATTCTGTTACAAAAGGTAAGCCTTTATTTTTATTATTCATCTATACGATAAGTTATTACCTGTCTTCATTTATATTTCCCAACATTAGATTGTGCGAGATGACATCTACAACCTGAGCAAGACAAAGCGATTATAGCTTTGTCGAAGCGCAAGAATGTTATTAAGCCAACTGTTGTCTTTCGATACGTAATAAAGATTAATTAATCTTTATTACGTACTTTACTTTGGGCGAAACCAAAGTAACGAATTAGCTACTTCCACTGGATGAATAAACGATAAGACTCCGTCGTGCTAACTAATTTAAAATAATTATTAACTAAGACTTCAGCTTAATATTTATGTATTACAGCAACTTAAGACTCTAAATATCCCATATATGGATCAGAAATTGAATCTTCTTGAGTTTCTATACGTCCTGCAAAACGGCGACTAAACGTCGCATCGTCCGCTAATGTCACCGTAAAATCATACCAACCACCAAATTCAGACATATCCCAAACCAGTTCTTTTTCAGAACTATTGGTTTCTATCGCCCATGTCTTGTTTGGCAGATAAGCATTTGCCTTGACAGTGAGCTTGACTGTCTTATTACCATCATGACGCACTTTTAAATATAAATTCGCATCACATTCTTCCACACATACTCTAATTTCCGGTAAAGCTTGGGTCTGATTAGCTTGACTTAAATTACCTTTAAACGCACGGTGAAAACCATTTGGTCCAAGTACCCATAAATCATATTGCCCATTGATAGTATTCCACACGTCATCAAGCTGTTTACCCGCCTCAACCATATAACGGCGTGGAATTGCCATAAGATCTAAACGGTTATAGACATGGAAAACGGCTGCCTGTTTACCCGTATTGGAGAACATCAGCTTAACCGTTTTTTGAGTGGCATCGACTTTGGCACTAGTGTGCAAAATATAAGGTAAAGCACGCGAAGGTCGAATTCCTATTTCCTGCTGAGGAAATTGTTGCTGGCTCGGAACAGAAACTTGCGGCAATAGTTCTTGAGCGACACGAATCGCATCGGCTTCGGCTTTTGTTTTCTTCCCATCTAGTTCAGCAACAGGCAAAAGATTCGGTGTTTTAAAATTAAATGCCGTTGTTAAATCACCACATACAGCACGGCGGTATGGGCTAATGTTAGGTTCTTGCACACCAAAACGTTTTTCTAAGAATTGTAAAATAGAAGTATGATCAAAGACTTGAGAATTTACCCATCCTCCACGGCTCCACGGCGAAATCACATACATTGGAACGCGTACACCTGGGCCATACACCCGTCCGTCTGTTTCGGGTTGAGATTTTGAAGTCGCCACTGCTGGATGATTAAAGTATTCATAAGATACTTGTTGGTCCATTAAAGTGGTTTTTCCATATACAACACCGTTTATATCTTTAGAAGGTGCGCTTGGTGAAGGAACATGGTCAAAGAAACCGTCATTTTCATCGAAGTTCACCAATAAAACGGTTTGGCTCCACACTTGAGTGTTTTCAGTTAATGCATTTAATACTTCCTGAATATACCAAGCGCCTTGTACAGGACTAGATGGCCCTGGATGTTCACTGTAAGTTGCCGGAGCAACTAACCAACTCACTTGCGGTAATTTACCTTGCGCAATATCAGCTTTAAAAGCTCCTAGAAAACCACCGTCCGGCATGGTATTGGCAATACCTTTGTAAAGTGGTTGAGTCACATCAATCTTTTCATCATATGCTGGACACGTTAGTGTGTCGTTACTGACAGGTTGACCAGATTGCTCATTTGCACGGCGATATTGCTTGAAACCAGCTAAAGGGTTATCAGTAAAGTTATCCGGCATGTTTTGATAAACTTTCCATGTCACGCCAGCCTGCTGTAAACGCTCAGGATATGTCATCCATTCATAACCTTCTGTTGATGGACCAATTCCATCAAATTCGTTGACCACACTCGCAACACCTGCGCCTGTAGGTCCATTGGTTCCCGTCCAGATAAATTTACGGTTCGGGTTAGTTCCCGCGTGCATGGCACAGTGGTAGGCATCACAAATCGTAAAAGCATTCGCTAAGGCAAATTGATATTCAACTTCTTGTTTTTTGTAATAGCCCATCGACTGCGGTTGTTTATGCGCTACCCAATCACTCATACGCCCATTATCCCAAGCACCTTGACCATCTGACCATGAATGATTTGTACCAGTAACACGCTGAGCATTGCCTAAACGACTATCTAAGTGGTATGGCAATACTTTCTTTTTGTTGGCGTCATATTGTTCCCAAACCTTTCGGCCTTCTGTCATAGGAATGGTAAAACGGTCACCGAAACCACGTACACCTTTGAGTGTTCCAAAATAATTATCAAATGAACGGTTTTCCTGAGTCAAAATCACAATGTGTTTAACATCTTGAATAGTTCCACTTTCAACTTTGGCGTCAATTGCTAACGCTTTTTGAATACTCAGCGGGAAACTCGCCAGAGCAGCGGTCCCAAACATTGTTTTTGTAGAATTTAAAAGAAATTCGCGACGATTCATTAGTTTCTATCCTGAGTTCTTATTATGGTGCACAGTGCATTTTGCAATTACTGGTAGGCGGTGTTGTTGGCGATGAATTAACTGAGTCGTTATCATCGTTACAAGCACTGAGCATGAGTGCTAAAGATGTAATTAATAAAATTGAAAGTTTTCGCATTGGTTTTTTCCAAACGGTTTAAATGCGAACTACTAATAAAGCGAAAAGGTGACAGGCAAGTGATGTTTTTATGTCGATTTGATGAAGGCATAAAAAAACGCATCCGAAGATGCGTTTTTTAGAAAACTTAAACTTACCAGCCTAAAGCTTCTTGTTGCTTTTTAATGAGCTCGGCAATTCCTTTTTCGGCCATTTCTAACATGGCATTGCTTTGAGCACGGGTAAATGGTTTATCTTCAGCTGTACCTTGAATTTCAATAAACTCGCCTGCTTGTGTCATCACGACATTTAAGTCAGTTTGACAGTTCGAGTCTTCTTCATAACAAAGATCAAGTAATACTTCATCTTGATACATACCTACAGAAATTGCAGCAACTAAGCCTTTAAGTGGATCTTGCTTAATTTTTTTCTGTGCAAGTAGAACATTCATCGCATCAACCAATGCTACAGCAGCACCAGTGATTGAAGCAGTACGTGTACCGCCATCTGCCTGAATGACATCACAGTCGATCGTAATCGTGTTTTCACCAAGCTTTTTCAAATCAACCATCGCACGTAGGCTACGACCAATCAGGCGTTGGATTTCTTGAGTACGACCAGTTTGTTTACCACGAGCAGCTTCACGGTCACAACGTGAGTGTGTTGAGCGCGGTAACATGCCATATTCTGCTGTTACCCAGCCTTGACCTTGGCCTTTTAGAAAGCGTGGCACTGAGTTATCAATGCTTGCAGTACAAAGGACTTTGGTGTGACCAAATTCGACCAGCACAGAACCTTCAGCATAACGGGTGTAGTTTCGTGTAATTTTCACTTCACGTAATTGGTCTAATGCACGTTGGTCAATACGCATAATCCTTCCTAACTTCTCTTAAATACAAACTTGGGCATAGTATAGCAAAGGATTTTGACAGGTTGAGTTTATTCCCTACTTTCAAATGTAAGTCTGCAAGTTTCATAACTCAAAAATAAAAATAGCCCCTAAAAAGGAGCTATTTTGGATTAACTAAGATTACGCAAATTTAAATTTTGCTTTTAACTTTTCCAATGTCTGCATGACTTTTCCTGTGGTATGGTTTGGCAGTGAACATTTTGCTAAACGTACCCATACACTCCAGAACTGGCGCATAAAGTTCTCCTCGTTGTAGTTAATACCATATTCAGCGCAAAGTGCCTTAATTTTCGGTGCTACTTCTTTATAGCGGTTGGCAGGCATATCTGGGAATAAATGGTGTTCGATTTGATGGCTTAAATTACCACTCATAAAATGAAGCCATTCTGTACCACTAAAATTACTTGAACCACGAATCTGACGTAAATACCACTCTGCCTTAGTTTCAGTATCGGTATTATCCGGCTCAAACGTTTCTGCATCTTCAGTAAAGTGACCATTAAAAATCACAGCAGAAGACCACAAGTTACGAATAATATTAGCAACTACATTGCCTGCAAAAACCGGTAAAAACATAGGACCAGAGATCACAGGGAAAAACACATAATCTTTTAAAACTTGGCGCATTGCTTTTTTACGGACCTTAGCCGCATCTTTCCACACCTGTTTCCAGCTTTTGGTTTTATAAACTAATGCATCTTCAAGATGTAGATTTTGTACACCTACATACCATTCAAAGAAAAACATTAACTGTAGAGCCAAAGGAATATTAAATAGGTGACGAGGTTCCCACTTCTGTTGATCACTTACTCGCAAAATACCATATCCGACATCATGATCTTTACCGACAATATTGGTATAGGTGTGATGTACATAGTTGTGTGTTTCACGCCAGTCATCACCAGAGGCGATGGTATCCCAATCATAGGTATTACCATTCAGACTTGGTTCATTTAACCAGTCAAACTGACCGTGCATAACGTTATGACCAAGTTCCATGTTTTCTACAATTTTAGAAATACCCAGTAAACCTGTACCCAATAACCAGACAGGAGGAATCCAGCCACAAAACATCAACATGCCACGTGATGCGATTTCGGTATAGCGAACGAAGTTACGCACTTTGTAGATATATTTTGCATCTTGCTCACCAAGACTTTGCATAACATCTTGACGAATCTGTTCAACACGGCGGCCAAATTCTTCAATTTGCTCAGGGGTTAAATGAGCAGATTTAGAAGCCATAGAAACTTTTAATGCCATATTCATAGGGTTAATCCTCTGTAATTCTTTTTATAGATCAATTGTGACTGGGCTTAATGCCTGGCTCACGCATAGTTTAATTGGACGGTTCGGTTGGTCTTCAATTTCACCTGTTAACAGGTTTTGAGTAACTCCGCTCACTTTGGTACAACTGCATTTATTACAAACACCCATACGGCAGCCATGTTGCGGGCGTAGTCCCGCCTGCTCTGCACTGCTCAGTAAATTTGTTTCAGCTAAAAATTCGTGTTGAGCACGGCGGAAAATAACAGGCTGTGCTGCATGTGTACCAGTCACTTGAAGTGGTTGGAAATATTCTTGGTGAAGCTGAGACTGAGCACCTTTTTGCGCATAAATTTCATTCGTCTGCTGCATCATGCCGTGGTGTCCACATATATAGGTCGCAGTCTGCGCAAAATCTGGAACCAGCTTTTGTAGTAAGCTTTCCGTTAAATGTTGTTTTTGCTCGGTGGTATTAAAAAAATGATATTGAAGCTGTGGATGCTGTTCTGCCAAAGCTTTTAATTCGGCATGAAAAATTTCTGCACGATTAAAATAAATGACATGGATTTGTTCAAGCTGCTGTTTTAAAGCTTGCTGCAAGAGTGAATAAATTGCAGTAATACCACTTCCTGAGGCAATTAAAATTGCAGGCCGCTGACCTTGATGCAAAGTAAAATCACCTTGGGGCTGTGAAATCTCAACACACTCGCCTACATGTAATAGTTGAGCTGCACGAGACACTAAGCCTTGTACTTTAATACCTAAAGCGATTTCACCTTGAGTGGTTACTTCAATAATCGAATAGCTACGTTGTTGGTAAACGCCATCGATAAGCAACGTCAGTAGAATGCTTTGTCCCGCTCGAACTTGATCGAAATTAAAATTACGATTTGGTTTAAGCTTGATCAGTACCATATCGGTATGAAGCGGCTGAACAGCGGTAACTTCTGCAAGTACCCTTTTCCAAGCCCAAGTCGCGTTAATTTTCTGCAAAACAAAATCAACGAAATCTTCTCGTACCCAATGTGGTTGATAGTTAAGTGTTGCGTTCATACGTTCCTCTTTTGTTTCTGGCTATTTATTTGAGTGAACACATGTTCGTATAGTGAACATATGTACACTATATTTATAAGTGTTCACTCAGTCAACACTTGTTCACTATTTTTTTTATGAAAGTTTGCTCTTTTTTGTTAGACTTTGGCTCACGGTTTAAATAGGTTTTTTTAATGTCGATACGGGATGAACGAAAACAGCAAAGTCGTCAGGCACTTCTCGATGCAGCCTTGCATCTGAGCACGTCTGGGCGTTCGTTCAGTAGTATCAGTTTGCGTGAAGTTGCACGTGAAGTGGGTTTAGTGCCAACAGCGTTCTATCGTCATTTTCAAGACATGGATGAACTCGGGAAAGAGTTGGTTGACCAAGTTGCCCTACATTTAAAAAGCGTTTTACATCAACTCGGCCAGAGTTATTTACAGCACAAGTCTGCAAAAACCCAAACCAGTATTGAGCTATTTGTGCAGGCAGTGAATCATAGCCCTAAACAGTGGCAATTTATGATTGCTGAACGTTGGGGTGGTTCAGAAACGGTCCGTGCAGCCATTGCTAGAGAAATTGAATTTTTGATTGAAGATCTCACAACAGATCTGACTAAACTCGAAAATTTTAAACATATTCAAAATCCTCAAGACTTAAATGTCTTATCTACCATTTTGACCAATATGTCATTTACATGGGCAATGACGTGGCTCAACCTCGCCAAACAATATCAAGGTGAGCAACTTAAACAGCAACAAACTGCATTTATTGAAAATGCGTCTACACAAGTTCGCTTACTGTTTAGAGGCATTGCTAACTGGGAACGGTAAAACTGGCAAATGACAAAAAACAGGTTATGTGTTAATACGTAAAGAGTGAAAGAAAAAGGCGAAAATTTCGAGAAAAGTCTTTTTCTTTTTACAGGAAGTAAACTATTCGTTAGGCCAAACTGGTGTGGGAATACCTATGAATCTTGATCGTCATACACAGTTTTTGATGCGCAAAGAAAAAATTCTAAGCGTTGCAGAAAAATTGTTACTAGAAAACAATCAGGAAATTACTCTAGATGAATTAGTGGCCGAGCTAGATATTGCAAAAGGTACGCTTTATAAGCACTTTAGAAGTAAAAATGAACTTCTGCTTGAATTGATTATTCAAAATGAAAAACAAATTTTAGAAATTTCTCAAAAATATAATACTGATTTTAAAGAGTATGCACCACGGTACATGCTCCACCATTTGCTCACACCGGGAAAAACGATTTTATTGCATCAACTTGAAGAAAATCTGACGATGACAGAGTCTAAGTTGAAGCATCTTTTTGAAGAGCTTTATGAAGTTCGTCAACAACGTATTCTAGCGATTAAAGACATTACAGAAAGTTATTTAAAATCATTAAATTATGATATGTCGATTCGTGACTATTTATCTTATATCTGGTCACTCACTTACGGTGCATCGTTGCTTTTAAACTCAACTTATTATCAGCGCTCGATTGGTTCTCGCCAAAAATTAATTAATTTATATATTAACCAAGCCTTATCACTACCTACCCAAACCACCAATTTTGATGCGCTAAATTTTCAGATAGAAGACGAGAATTCTCAAAATTAATTGAATTATTTCGTGATTATGAAATAAATTTTATAAAAAAGGGCTTCATAAGAAGCCCTTTTTAAAGCAATAAACTTTTATTTTGCCTTACGTTCTTTTTCAATTAAGTAATTAAGGACTTGGGTAACTTTACCATCTTCACCCTGTACAACATATTTACCATTAACGACAACTGCTGGAACACCTGTTAATTGGTACTGTTGAGCAAGTTTATTTGACTCGGCAACTTTTGCAGTTACAGCAAATGAGTTGTAAGTGCTATTAAATTTTTGTTCAGGCACACCGTAACGAGTAAAGAATTTAGCCGCAGAAGCCTGGTCAAAAATCTGCTGACCATTCACTTGAATTGCATGGAATAATGGTAAATGCGTGCGCTTACGTACACCTAATGCCTCAGATGTATAGTAAGTACGTGCCCCTTGTTCCCATACTTTGTTCATGGCTGCTGGCGTACGCACAAAACGTACATCACTCGGAATTTGTTTTAACCACGTTTGCATATGTGGTTCAAGTTTAAAACAGTGCGGACAGCCATACCAAAAGAACTCACGAACTTCGATTTTCCCCGGTACTTCCACTTTGCCTGGATTGGCGATTACGGTGTAGTCTTTACCAGCAACAAAATCTGCTGCCATTGCACTACCCGATACGGCCATAATTGCTGCACTCAAACCACCCAAAACCAATTTTTTCATTGTTACAGCTTTTCCTCTAAGTTGTTATGCATTAGCTTATGCCCTAAATATAAAACAAATATGCTAAATTCGTTTTGCTTCTGTGAAGTTTTTTATTGGGTTTATCGCTTTTTTCCCAATAATCGCTACACTAACGGCGAACTACATCAAAAAGATAACCCAAGTTTAGAGGTGACACCATGTCGCAATTGAATGTTGATTTACAAGAAATCGCAAAATTTGAAGCACTTGCTGCCAAATGGTGGGATCAACATTCTGAATTTCGCCCACTTCATCAAATCAATCCTTTACGCTTGAACTGGATTGATGAACGTGCAGGTGGCCTTGCCGGTAAAAAAGTACTTGATGTCGGCTGTGGCGGCGGTATTTTGGCTGAAAGCATGGCACGTCGTGGAGCAGATGTACTGGGCATTGATATGGGTGAAGCACCTTTAGCCGTAGGTCGTTTGCATGCTCAACAAGAAAATGTTCAAAATATTGAATATCGTCAAATTCCAGTTGAAGAGTTGGCGCAAGAACAAGCAGGCCAATATGATGTGGTCACTTGTATGGAAATGATGGAACATGTTCCAGACCCGGCATCCATTGTGAAAGCATGTCAGACTTTGGTTAAACCAGGTGGCCATGTGTTCTTCTCGACCATCAACCGTAACCCGAAATCTTATTTATTCGCCATTATTGGTGCTGAATATGTGCTGCGCATGCTGCCAAAAGGTACGCATGATTATCACAAGTTTATTCGCCCATCTGAAATGGCACATGACATTCGTAATGCAGGCTTAACTTTAAAAGAAATGACAGGCTTGCACTACAACCCAATTACGAAGCGTTATTGGTTAGCACCAAATGTTGATGTTAACTATATGGTTCACACAATAAAGACAGGTGCATGATGAAAGCTGTTTTATTTGATTTAGACGGCACTCTCATCGATACGGCTGCCGACTTTATTCGTATTATTCAACAAATGTGCCGTGATGCAAGACGCCCTGTTGTAGAAGCCGATCTTATTCGTACACAAGTGTCTGAAGGTGCCCGTGCCATGGTCAAATTGGTCTACCCAGAGCTGGATGTGACCAATCCAATTTTCTTGGCACATCGACAAAATTTTTTAGATTTGTATGGCAATAATATAGTTGTCGATACTGACCTGTTTGAAGGAATGTATCCACTTTTAGAAGAGTTAGAAGCTCAGCGAATTCCGTGGGGTATTGTCACCAATAAACCACGTGGTTTAAGTGAATCTCTTCTAGAAAAGTTAAACCTGACAGAACGCTGTGCGGTTTTGGTATGTCCGGAAGATGTTTCTAAAACCAAGCCAGACCCGGAACCTATGTATTTGGCTGCAAAGCAGTTAAATATCCCGGCAAATGAAATCATTTATGTGGGGGATCACCCACGTGATATCGATGCTGGCCGCAATGCTGATATGTATACCATCTTGGCAGCTTATGGCTATTTACCTGTCGAACATCGGGATGATTTAAACGCTTGGCAAGCCGATTCGATTGTAAATACGGTGACAGAATTACACGAGTTGTTACGTCAAAAGCTTCCTGCTCTACAGGAAAATCAGCGTATGATAAGTTAACACAAGAGTTTTATAAGCTTTTTTAACGGTTACTTATATCAATATAAAAAGAAGGAGGTTTACCAATGAAATATTCAGAATATCAACCTCGTCCGGATCTACTCAAAGATCGAATTATTTTAATCACTGGTGCCGGTGATGGAATTGGGCGAGCTGCGGCCCTCAGTTATGCTTTACATGGTGCAACTGTCGTCTTGCATGGTAGAACCTTAAATAAACTTGAAGTAATTTATGATGAAATTGAAGGTTTAGGCGCACCTCAGCCTGCTATTTTACCCCTCCAGCTTTCGAGTGCTTCCGATCGCGATTATGACTTTTTAGTAAGTACGCTAGAAAAACAATTTGGTCGTCTGGATGGCATTTTGCACAATGCGGGTATTTTGGGTGAGCGGGTAGAACTTGCACATTATCCAGCAGAAGTATGGGATGATGTGATGGCCGTCAATTTACGTGCACCTTTTGCTTTAACCCAAGCTTTATTACCGCTATTACAAAAGTCAGAAAACGCTTCTGTCGTATTTACCAGCTCAGGTGTAGGCCGTGAGGCACGCGCGCTCTGGGGGGCATATTCTGTCTCGAAAGTCGCGATAGAAGCGGTGAGCAAGATTTTTGCGGCTGAGCATACTTATCCAAATATTCGCTTTAATTGTATTAACCCAGGGGCTACACGTACTGCCATGCGTGCTAAAGCTTATCCTGAAGAAGATCCGAAAACATTACCAACACCGGAGTCCATCATGCCGGCTTATCTTTATTTAATGGGTGAAGATAGCTTAACGCTCAATGGACAAAGTATTGATGCACAGGATTAAATAATTACAGATGAAAAGCTAAAATAATTTATAGCCGATCATCACATCTGGCTTGGCTATACCTGAAAAGATATATACAAGCCTTTTTTATTATTGAGAAAAACGCTGGATTTATCCGTAATTTTAATTGAAGCATTAAATGATCTTCACAGTTTCTCTGCATTTTGCGCGTACAGTATTCAACATGAGAGACATCAGATGTAAACGAGGATGCATCATGAAAAAGTTGTTCACCATCTTAGCCCTTTGCATCACTGTACTGACCACCAGTATGGCAAGCTTTGCTGATCCTCCTTTTGACCGAGGACATGGCCCGAAAGGTCCTAAAGGCGGACCTCGTGGTGAATGGAATGATCGTGGGCATAAATTTGACCGTGACGATAATGGTGATCGTGTTCGCGATGAACGCCGTATGCGTGAGGAACGTGGCTTTGAGCGTCTGAAACAACATCGTTGGCAGCCAGGTTATGTGATGCCACAGCACTATCGTGGTAATGGTTATAAAGTCGACTATAAAGACAATAACTTACCTAAACCCGATCGTAACCAGCAGTGGTACAAAATTAACAATGACTATATTTTAGTCGACACGGACTCTAACAGTATTGTGAGTATTCGCGGTTTCTAAGATAGATAGCTCCTCACTATCGCTTAGTAGGAAAGGATGAAGCTGATCGGCTTTATCCTTTTTTTATTTTTATATCAACATGATATAGAAATTTAAATCTTCTAAATTTCTTCTTATTTCATAGAAAATTTTCACATTTATTATTCTTCGCCTTCACGATTTATCTGTAATTTTTCACTAATCTTCAATTATCGAAATTTAATAGATCATTCGAGGTTTACGATGAAAAAGATAACAACAGCAATTGTTCTTTCAATGAGTGGTTTAATCGCAACAACAGCAATGGCTGCGCCTCACGACCATTATCACCACCAAGGATATGAGACAAAAACCGTTAAAGTCATTCATAAAGATGACCATGCGAATATCTGGCGTACAGGCCAAGTCGTACCGCATCAATACCAACATCCACGTTATGTCATTGACTACCGCTCACACCAGAAATTGACTAAGCCAGGTCGTTATCAAAAATGGTATAAGGTGAACGGAAATTATGTACTCGTAAATGAGCAAAGCCATAAAATTATTAAAGTAATTCGTTAAGTTCATAAAACATCTAACACCCAAATCTAATTTGGGTGTTTTTTTATCTAAAACATGCGGCTTTAATCTTTTTTGTTTAGAATCCTCTTTATATCTTTTTGCTGTTGATTCGAGATCGGTATGCCAACTAAGTCTTTAGAGAAATCACATAATAATACCCAGCATTATGTACATTGGTTCCGACATTCAGCACCCTACATCAATGCGCATCGTGATAAAACTTTTGTTTTAATGTTTGGCGGTGAAGCAGTCCGCGATCCTAATTTCGAACATATTATTCACGATATTGCCTTATTACATTCTCTTGGCATCCGCTTAATCTTAGTGCATGGCGCACGTCCACAAATTAATCACAACCTTAAAGAAAAAGGGATTGAAACCCCTTTTTATGATAACTGCCGTATTACTACACGCGAATCTTTAAGCTGTATCATGAGTGCTGTAGGATCTATTCGATTAGAAATCGAAGCATTGTTATCTATGGGTTTAGCCAACTCTCCAATGTATGGCGCTCGAATAGATGTCGTATCAGGTAATTTTGTAACCGCTAAACCTTATGGTATTCGTGAAGGAATGGATTTTCAGCTTACAGGCGAAGTTCGTTCAATAGATACTGACGCGATTGAACGTCATCTTGATAACAATAATATTGTTTTACTTGGCCCAACGGGCTATTCAACCACAGGTGAAGTATTTAATTTAAGAGCTGAAGAAGTTGCAACCAAAACTGCGACTTATTTAAAGGCAGATAAATTAATCTTTTTAGGTGAGCAACAAGGTTTACCTAACGAAGATGGGCAATTACTGCGTGAATTAAGCCCACACCAGCTTGATTACTATATTCAACAATACCAAACCACACACCCAACTCTAACCCTACATTTGCAAGAAGCAAAAAAAGCATCTTTATCGGGTGTACATCGTGTCCATCTAATTTCTTATTCTTATGATGGCGCGCTTATTGAAGAACTCTTTACGCGTGATGGTGTGGGTACCATGATTACCGATGCGCATTATGAAGAAGTTCGTATGGCGCATATTCAAGATGTCGGCGGATTAATGAACCTTTTACGCCCATTAGAAGAAGAAGGCATTTTGGTGTATCGCTCACGTGAGCGTTTAGAACAAGAAATTAACCAGTTCGCTGTCATTGAACGAGATGGTATGATTTTGGCCTGCGCTGCCCTTTATCCGATTCCGACTGAGTTTAATGAAACACGTTCAGCAGAAATTGCTTGTGTGGCAGTACACCCGAGCTATCGTAAATCAAACCGTGGCAGCCAAATTCTGCAATTTCTCGAAGAAAAGGCCAAACAACAAGGTATTCGTCAATTGTTCGTTTTAACCACCCGTACCGCGCACTGGTTCTTAGAACACGGTTTCCATCAGGTGAGTGTGGATGACTTACCAAATGCCCGTCAGGCACTTTATAACTATCAAAGAAATTCTTTAGTCTTTAAAAAATTGCTTCCCTAGACTATGCATTTTTTAAGATATTCTTATTTCAGATAAGCTTAGTCTAAAAAGTACAACCATAAAGGTAATTAATGTATGGTTGTACTTTTTTTAAATCTTTAAATTTTGCTATTTTAATAATTTTTATTTTATTTACATATACTTAAATATCTTTTTATAAATATTATTCTGTTCAATAAATCATTTTTTTGCATAAGTTTATCGCCGAAAGTTTTTAGCTTTTTTTTGCATAAATAAAGACTGAATATTTATTTTTTACGAAATAAAAATCCCTTTAGGGTATCTGCTCATCCAATTATTTTTCTTTTTCTCTTTCGGGGAGCACGAAACCACATGGCACTTTTTAATTCCACTTCATGGGCAAAATATTCAGTCATTGCTGCCAGCCTTACGGGAGTGATGATGCTAGGTGGTTGTGACAAAAAAGAGGAGCACACCACGACAACTTTAAATATCGGCTATCAAAAATATGGCATCCTTCCTATTCTAAAAGCACGTGGTGACTTGGAAAAAGCACTCAAAGATCAAGGCGTACAAGTGAAATGGGTCGAGTTTCCTGCGGGACCTCAATTACTTGAAGGCCTAAATGTAGGAAGTGTTTCGTTAGGCGAAGCAGGTGAAGCACCACCTATTTTTGCTCAAGCAGCCAATCCAAATTTAGTCTATGTCGCAAATCAACCTGCTGCACCAAAAGCAGAAGCGTTATTGGTACAAAAAGATTCTCCAATCCAGTCTATTAAAGACTTAAAAGGAAAACGTGTCGCACTGAATAAAGGTTCGAATGTTCACTACCTTTTATTAAAAGTCTTAGAAGCAAATCACTTGAGCTTAAGTGATATTCAACCTGTTTATTTACCACCATCAGATGCGCGTGCAGCCTTTGAAAAAGGAGCTGTCGACGCATGGGTGATTTGGGATCCGTTCTTTGCAGCAGCTGAGCATCAAATTCAGGCGCGCGTTCTGGCAACAGGTGAAAACTTGGTAAGCAATCATCAGTTCTACTTAGCTGATCGTAAATTTGCAGAAAATAATCCAAAAGTTCTGAACACGGTTGTACAAACGCTAAACCAGACAACTGAATGGGTCAGCACACACCAAGATGAGGCTGCCAAGCTACTCGAAAAACCTACGGCACTTGAGTTTGATGTACTTAAAACATCCATTTCACGTATGGGTTTTGGAGTTCAGCCAATATCTGACAAGGTAGCTCAAGAACAACAATATGTAGCTGATGCCTTCTACGCGCAAAAGCTCATTCCCAACAAGCTCACCATTCAAGAAGCCATTTTAAAACTGAAATAAACCCAGCTTGGGCACAGCTTAAATAACGATATAAATGCTGTGCCTTGTGTTAAGGGAACAAGGATATCAATATGCAACATCAGTCATTATTTAATAAGAGTCAGTGGACCCAATTAGTTAAGCGCTTTAGCGCGGTCGCTGTATTAGGTTTAACAATCGCAGCACCTGCTTGGGCAATTGACCCAACAGTGAAAGAACTTCGTATTGGTTTTCAAAAAAGTTCGATTAACTTCGCGATTGCCAAACAGCAAAAACTATTTGAACAAGAATTTCCAAATGCCAAAATCACTTGGAATGAGTTCCCCGCTGGCCCTCAAATTTTAGAAGCCTTAGCTGTTGGCTCACTCGATGTTGGCGTTACTGGAGACACACCCCCGGTCTACGCTCAAGCCGCTGGCAAGCCTTTATATTACATTGCTTATGAAGCAGCCAAACCATTGGCCTCAGCAATTTTAGTTCCCAAAAACTCACAACTAAAACAGCTTAAGGATCTAAAAGGTAAACGTATTGCGCTACAGAAAGGTTCTAGCTCACATTACCTACTTGTACAGGCCGTACGTAAAGCAGGCTTAAAATGGAGCGACATTACCCCAATTTGGCTCACACCTGCCGATGCTCGCGCTGCATTCCAAAAGGGTGCTGTTGATGCATGGGCAATATGGGATCCGTACTACGCTTCAGCACAACTAGAAGACCAAGCTCGTGTTCTTGCATCTGGTAAAGGCCTAAGCCCGAACTATACCTTTTACTTAGCCGCTCCAAATTTTGTTAAGCAATATCCAAAAGCTGTTCCAGGACTCATCAAACAGATCAATCAAGCTGACAAATGGGTTCAAAGCCATCAAGCAGAAACTGCAAGTGCGATTGGCCAAAGTACAGGCCTAAAACCTGCGACCAGTGACTTATTTATTAAACGCCGTCCACGTCCATCATCGGCAGCTCCACTTAACAGCAAAGTCATTGCTGAACAACAGCAGCTTGCAGACATCTTTACTCAACAAGGCATCATCCCTAAACCAATCAGCATTAAACAAGCTGTTTGGGGTGCCAAGTAATTTCAATAGATATATAGGTAATGCACATGAAAATTTTCTGGTTTATTCCTACCCACGGTGATAGTCGCTATTTAGGTACAAGTAAAGGCGCTCGTCAGGTTGACCATGCCTATATGAAGCAAATTGCTGGGGCAGTAGATAACTTGGGTTACGAAGGTGTACTTATTCCAACGGGCCGTTCATGTGAAGACCCATGGATTACGGCGGCAAGCCTAATCGATGCAACTCAACACCTTAAGTTTTTAGTTGCGTTACGTCCGGGGGTAACAACACCAGCGTTGGCAGCTCGTATGGCTGCAACATTTGACCGCTTGTCGAATGGTCGTGTTCTACTCAACTTAGTGACTGGTGGTGATGAAGCAGAACTACGTGGTGATGGTTTATATGAAGATCACTCAACGCGTTATCAAACAGCCAATGAATACGTAAAAATCTGGCGTGAAATTTTGACACGCTCACATACGGGTGAAGCTTTTACATTCCACGGTGAACGCTTACAAGTAGATGATGCAAAACTACTTTACCCACCTGTACAAAAGCCTTATCCACCACTTTGGTTCGGCGGTTCTTCAGATGTCGCTGTTGAACTCGCGGCTGAGCAAGTTGACACCTACCTGACTTGGGGTGAACCACCAGCAGCCGTGAAAGAAAAGATCGAACATGTCCGTGCCAAAGCTGAGGCTAAGGGCCGTAAATTAACTTATGGCATTCGTTTGCATGTCATTGTTCGTGAAACCAATGAACAAGCATGGGCAGCAGCTAACGAGCTTATCCAATATCTGGATGATGCAACTATTGCTGCAGCACAGAAAAAATTTGCACAAATGGACTCAGTGGGTCAGCAACGTATGGCTGCTCTACACGGCGGTAATCGAGACAAACTTGAAGTATCTCCAAATCTTTGGGCAGGTATCGGTCTAGTCCGCGGTGGTGCAGGTACAGCACTTGTCGGTGATCCTGAAACCGTTGCTGCACGTATTCAGGAATATGCAGATTTAGGTATCGATACCTTTATTTTCTCAGGCTATCCACACCTTGAAGAGTCAATCCGTTTTGCAGAGTTAGTATTCCCATTATTACCAATCGAGACCCGAGCTAAACTTACTCAACCAAACTTAACCGGTCCATTCGGTGAAATCATTGCCAACAACTATGTTCCAGACGAGAAGAAACAAAATAGTTCCGTCAAGGAGCCTGCATGAGCAAAGATATAAATATTGTTTCACGTGGAACGAAGCAAGTCGGGCAGCGTCTGCTGCCTTGGATTTTTCCGATTGTTCTATTGGTTGTTTGGCAAATTGCGTCAAGTTCAGGCCTTTTAGAAAATCGTATTCTGCCGGCTCCTACGGCTGTCGTTTCTGCTTTTTGGCATCTACTCATTAGCGGCGAGCTTTGGCAGCACGTTAAAGTCAGTGCAGGACGGGCCTTACTCGGATTATTTATTGGTGGTGGTTTAGGTTTGTTATTGGGTCTGCTCAATGGGTCTTCGCGTTTCGCCTCTACCCTGCTCGATACAACCTTGCAAATGATTCGTAACATCCCAGCATTAGCACTTATTCCACTGGTTATCTTGTGGTTCGGTATTGATGAAACAGCCAAATTATTTTTGGTGGCGGTCGGAGTCTTTTTCCCTATTTATATCAACACCTATCACGGTATCCGTTCAGTCGATCCACAATTAATTGAGATGGGTAAAAGCTATGGTCTTTCACGTTGGCAGCTTTACAAAGAAATTATTCTACCGGGTGCGATGCCCTCTATTTTAGTTGGTTTACGTTTTGCTTTAGGTCTGGTTTGGGTGTTGCTCATTGTAGCTGAGACTATTTCAGCACAAGCAGGTATTGGCTATATGACTATGAATGCACGAGAATTTTTGCAAACAGATGTGGTTCTGGTCGGTATTCTTCTTTATGCCCTATTAGGCAAATTAGCCGATGTTCTAGCGCAACTTTTGGAACGTTATTTACTACGCTGGCATGCCGGTTATCAAAAATAAAGGAGCTTAGAATATGACAAATCTGAATTTAAATATTAATCAGAATGACGTAGAGCTCATTCCAGAAAACCATTCAGAGTCACAAGAACCTGTGGTAGGCGCAGAGATTCTGATTGAACAGCTTTATAAGTTTTATAGTGAAGTTAAAGTTCTTGAAGATCTTAACCTTCATATTCAACCGGGCGAATTTTTAGCTATTGTTGGTCGTAGTGGCTGCGGTAAAAGTACTTTATTGCGCTTAATTGCCCAACTTGAAAAAGCCAGTTTTGGAGAAATCAAATTTAAATCTGCCCGACATTTGCGTGAAGGTATTACTAACGATGACATACGGGTTATGTTTCAAGACCCACGGTTACTGCCTTGGAGAAATATTCTTCAGAACGTTCAACTTGGGCTACCAAAATCGCAACATGCTTTGGCAGAAGAATTATTAGAGAAAGTAGGTTTAAAAGAAAAAGCGGGACAATGGCCTTCACAGCTCTCTGGTGGACAACGACAACGTACCGCCCTAGCCCGTGCGTTATCTCATACTCCCCGTATTTTATTGTTAGATGAACCTTTGGGTGCATTAGACGCGTTAACTCGTCTTGAGATGCAAAGTTTGATTGAACGTTTATGGAAAGAGCAAGGTTTTACTGCCATTTTAGTTACACACGATGTAAGTGAAGCAGTGCAACTGGCTGACCGCATTATATTGTTAGATAAAGGTCAGATTGCTCAAAGTTTTCAAGTTAATTTGCCGCGTCCACGGAAAAAGAGCATTACTTTTGCTCAGCTTGAACAACAAGTACTCGATGCCGTTTTAGCCACTTAAGGTTGAGATGAGTAATGAGAACCATTCAACCGAAAAATGCCCAATTAACGAGCAATAAAACTGATGATTTATTGCTCTTTTTTAGGGCGAAGATTAAAAAATATTTTTAAGAATAACAATAAACTAGTGAATCTCTCTATTTTTTGCACAATAGTATATCTATTGCTCAAATAACTATCCGTTTTTTCACTAAAAAAGTGAGACACCTGTGCACAAATCAAACGATTTACCTTACAATGGGAACACTATCTTTTTAATTTATGCAGCAAATGGAACAAAAGAAGAGTACCCAAAAGCGCAATCAGCTTCTTGCTGCCGCCCTTGATGTGTTTTCACTATATGGGTTCAGTGGCGCAAGTCTGGATGAAATTGCCCAACTCGCTGACATGCATAAGTCGAATATTTTCTATTACTATGAAAATAAAGAGTCTTTATATGTGGAAGTGCTGACCACAGTTTTACAAAAATGGCTAGCTCCCTTACAAACCTTAGAAGCTGAGTTAGAACCAGCCGAAGCCTTGTCTCATTATTTAATTCAAAAAATCGAACTTTCTCGTAGCCAACCAAAAGCTTCGCGACTATTTGCTTTAGAAATTATTCAAGGGGCACCGCATATTTTGCCTATACTGAAAGGGCCCTTGAAAAAGCTATTTAAGCGCAAAGCTAAGGTCATTCAAACTTGGCAAGAGCAAGGAAAAATTTCACCAGATATCGACCCGGAACTTTTAATTCTCAATATTTGGGGTCTTACGCAAAACTATGCCGATTTTGCGACTCAAATGGAAATGGTAACCGGGAAAACGCTTCGTAACCGCAGTATGTTCCAGCGCTCGATTGAGCATACGGTACATATGATGCTCTACGGCGTATTACCTCGCTAAAATAAAAAAGATCGGCAAATTTGCCGATCTTTTTTTAGAAATGATTTTGATAAAGTGCTAAAAGCTTTTGTGCACCCAATAATAAGTTTTCTTCCCAATCCAAATGGGCCGTATCATCTGCCCCATCAGTAATATATTTCACCGAAATTAAACGTACACCTAACTTGTGGCAAACTTTTGCTAACGCATAGCCTTCCATATCGACCACATCACAAGCGACCTTCGGCTGACCCGTTTCAAATGAGTCCCCTGTCCCACAAATTCCTTTTGGTAAATCCGCAAAATGCGTTTGGAGATGAATTTCAGCCGCCAAGTGGTCATCTAACGGCGTTACCCCAACTTCAAATCCTAAAGGTGAAACGTCCATATCACGTTGTACAAAAGTTTTTATTTCTACTAAATCGTGCCGATTAAAAGATGAACTTCCTGCTGTACCTAAGTTAATTAAAGTTTTACAGCCTGTTTTTTGAATAACTTCAAACGCTTTAAAAGCAGCGTTGATCTTACCAATACCACTGTAATGGACTTCGATACCTGCTTGCTCGAATAAACCTTTAGACTCGTTGGGAAGTGCCATAATTAAAGCGGTATCTGTGTTCATTCAAAAAGCTCAAATCAGAATTAACAAAATTAGAAAGTAAGTATAAATCAGGTGCAAAAGCTTTTTGCACCTTTTCACCTTTACTGCATTCTTTGTTGTAAAGCCACTAAACATGGAGAGAAGAATAGCTTGCCACTGTATGCTCCGGCTAAGGTTTTCTTCATTACCACGCTCCACATCACTAATAATAAAATACTGAATGCCACAGCGACGTATTGTAAAAATACAACTTCAATCTGATGACCTAAATTAAATAAAGCCAAAATAAACACACCAAATGGGAAGGTTAAACCCCACCAACCCAAGTTAAACGGAATACCTGTCTTTGCATGACGAAGTGTTGTTAAAATCGCAAGGCCAAGCCACCATAACCCAAAGCCTAAAAGTACCAGACTACCCACAACGCCCAAGGCTTGAAATACATGGGCCAACTCAGGAAAGCCAACATTTACAAATACTCTTTGTGCCTGCTCACCTAGCAACAATAGACCTAAAGCACCTGTCCCAATCGGACCTAAAGAAAGCCAGCTAGAAATCGCGACTTCTTTTTCTGGTAACTGATGCAAAGCCATACGCAACATTAAAATCGTTAAAATGGCAAATGCAGGTAAAACAGAGATTCCCCAAAGTACGTAACCCGCTAACAATAAATGAAAGCTATGCACATCTGCTGGTAAATGTGCAACCAACATGCCCGCAGAACTTGCTGCGACTTCACATGCAACCACCGGTAAAAGCCAAATTGCAGTCATGGTATGTAGTTGATGATTCTGACGGCTAAACATACAAAATGGTACGATCCACGCAATAGCCAGTGCTAAAAAGACGTCGATATACCATAAAGCTTGGGCGATATGAACTGCCACTTCGCCGTAAAGCCCGATTCCGAAGCTTAAAAAGCCATTTAGTATGGTTGCAAGCCCCATCGGTATAGCACCTAAAAACAAGCTCATATTTGGATGATTAAATATTTGCTTCGCTTCATGCGAGAAAAGTAACCACCGCAATAAATAGAGAACTGAAAAAACACTAAATAGAACAATATTAAATTGCCATAACAGCGTAGCCAGCATAAATAAAAATGATTTGGCAAATGGAAGCTGAATTAAAATCATACTGACCACGCCAGTACCCATAGTTGCTGTAAACCAATTTGGGGTAAAATGCCGTATAACATCTTTACTTTGATTTAATTGGTAAAAGGGTCTTTTCATCTTAAGTCTCTAATCAAAGAGTGGATGAGGCTATAGTAGGATAAACCAATAATAAGAAAAATTGATTTATTTTTATTTAATTCATCAATTTTTTAGATATAAAAAGTATTCGTATTGAAAAATACCTGAGTAAAAACACAACAACAAGACGAATCTGTGAGATTATGGCAATATATAGCCCTTGCAAAAATAGCCATATTTTAAGTTCATGAAACTGCTTCGTCTTAATGCGTTATCGCCCAATTTCCAGTTACCACAAACAGCGGTAACTATTGGTAATTTTGATGGTGTCCATTTAGGTCACCAAGCGATGATTGCTCAACTCAAAAAAATTGCTGCAGCACAAGGCTTAAAAACATTGGTCATGATTTTTGAGCCCCAACCGCTTGAGTTCTTTAAAGGCTATGATGCCCCACCTCGTATTAATTCATTACGGGAAAAAGTTGAATATCTAGCTGAACTTGGGGTGGATTACATCGCGGTTGCCAAGTTTGACCAGCATTTCCGTAGCATGAGTGCTTCTGAGTTTGCAGATTTATTAAAAGACAAATTAAATGCTCAAGCTTTGGTTTTAGGAGATGACTTTCATTTCGGCAAAGACCGTCAAGGCAATAGCGAATTTTTAAAGAATTACGGCTTTCAAGTCACAAATTTACATACGATTGAACTCGAAGGTGAACGCGTCAGTTCAACCCGTATTCGCCAAGTGCTTCAAGTGGGTAATCTCGCTTTAGCAGCTAAATTATTAGGCCGTCCGTACAGTATTACCGGTCGTGTTCAATATGGCGACCAAATTGGACGAACTTTAGATTTCCCAACGATTAATGTTCGTCTCAACCGTCATAAGCCTTGTTTAAATGGTATTTATGGCGTTGAAGTCATTTGCGAAACAACTTCGCTAACTCAAAAAGTGCTTCAGGATAATCCTGAAAAGCCAGGAATTGCCGGATATCATGAAAACAGCCTCTATGGTGCAGGTCATGTCGGTACTCGTCCAGCCATTCAGCAAGAACATCCAGAGTGGAGATTAGAAGTACATTTCCCTGATGTTTCTGCTAATCTGTATGGCTTATTTATGCGGGTGACTTTTCTTCACTATCTTCATGGTGAATTGAACTACCCTTCGCTTGAAGCACTTAAGGCAGGAATTGATAATGACGTGCAGCAATTACGACAATATCGTAACGACACGACACAATTTCCTTTTTAATTCGAATTTTGATTGTAAAACATGTCGGCTCCCAAGCTGATTAAACTGGAAGACAACTTGCATGAGCGATAAGCAAACTACTGAAAATGCAGTGGACTACAAAGCCACGCTAAACCTGCCGGATACTCAATTTGCAATGAAAGCAAATTTGGCAGTACGTGAAGTGAAATGGTTAGAAGAGTGGTATACCGACAACATTTATCAGCAGATTCGTGCATCGCGTATTGGCAAGAAAAAATATATTTTGCATGATGGCCCTCCATATGCGAACGGTACAATTCACTTGGGCCATGCGGTTAACAAAGTACTTAAGGACATCATCGTAAAAAGCCGTACTTTGGCAGGTTTCGATGCGCCATATGTACCAGGTTGGGACTGTCACGGTTTGCCAATCGAACTAAAAGTTGAAGAAAAAGTAGGTAAAGTGGGTGAAAAAGTTGATGCAGCCACTTTCCGTAAACACTGCCGTGAATATGCGCTAAAGCAAATTGATTTACAGCGTACTGACTTTAAACGTCTTGGTATTTTAGGTGACTGGGATAATCCTTACCTCACCATGAACTACAAACAAGAAGCCGATATCGTTCGTGCTTTAGGTTTAATCCAAAAAAATGGCCATATCCAGCCGGGCTTAAAGCCAGTGAACTGGTGTATGGACTGTGGCTCAGCACTTGCTGAAGCTGAAGTTGAATACGAAGATAAAAAATCAGACGCAATTGACGTTGGTTTTGGCGTTGTAGATTTAAAAGACTTAAGTGCTCGTGTAAATGTAGACGTTCAAGATCCAACGGATATCGTGATCTGGACCACTACACCTTGGACGTTACCAGCGAACCAAGCAGTTGCATTGCATGCCGAAATTGAATATCAATTGGTACAAGTGACTACTGAACGTGGTAAGCAAAACTTTATTCTTGCTAAAGACTTAGTTGCTTCTGCAATCGAGCGTTACAAGCTTGAAAATCCAGTTATTTTAGCTGACTTTACTGGTTCAGCTCTTGAAAATCTTACCCTACAACACCCTTTACTTACCGATCGCCAAGTTCCGGTAATTTTAGGTGAACACGTTATCGCAACAAGCGGTACAGGTGCTGTACACACTGCTCCTGGCCACGGTGCAGATGACTATAAAGTAGGTCTTCAATACAACCTTAAAGTTGAAAACCCAGTGGGTGGTAACGGTGTTTACTTACCAACCGCACCAATCTTTGCTGGCGAGCACATCTATAAAGCCAATCCAAAGATTATTGAAGCTTTAGGTGCTGTAGGCCGCTTATGGGCTCATCAACCGATTAAACACAGCTACCCACACTGCTGGCGTCATAAGACTCCGATTATTTTCCGTGCTACACCACAATGGTTTATCAGCATGGATCAAAAAGGTTTACGTGACGGTGCGCTTAATGCCATTGAAAACGATATCGAGTTTGTACCGAACTGGGGTAAAAACCGTATTGAATCAATGATCGAAGGCCGTCCGGACTGGTGTATCTCACGTCAACGTACTTGGGGTGTACCAATTCCTTTCTTCGTTCATAAAGATACGAACGAATTGCACCCTCGTACGCCTGAGCTCATCGAAGAAGTTGCCAAACTTATCGAGAAAGAAGGTATTGATGCATGGTTTAACCGTGATGCGAAAGACTTCATTGGTGAAGATGCTGAACAGTACAATGCTGTTCGCGATACGCTTGATGTATGGTTTGACTCAGGTACAACGCATTATGCTGTACTTGAGCAACGTGAAGAATTAGAAAGCCCTGCTGACTTATATTTAGAAGGTTCAGACCAACACCGTGGCTGGTTCCAATCTTCTTTATTAACGTCTATGGCGATTCATAACCGCGCGCCATACAAAGCCTTGTTAACACATGGTTTCACAGTGGATGAAAATGGCCGCAAATTGTCGAAATCTTTAGGCAACTATATTCCGCTTGAAGAAATCATCAAACAACTTGGTGCTGACGGTTTACGTTTATATGTAGCATCTAGCGACTATCGCTATGAAATTGCAGCATCGAAAGAAATCTTTAGCCGTGTAAGTGATAGCTACCGTCGTATTCGTAATACGCTACGCTTCTTACTTGCAAACTTAAATGGTTTCAAACCAAGTACTGATGCTCTGGCAGTAGATGATCTTATTGCTCTTGATCAATACATCTTGCAACGTGCTAATGAAGTACAACAGACCATTATCGCGGCCTATGAAGAAATGAACTTCCACGTCGTGTGTAGTGCGTTAACAAGCTTCTGTATTAATGACTTAGGTGGTTTCTATCTAGACATCATCAAAGACCGTCAATACACCACTAAGGCTGACTCACAAGCACGTCGTTCCGCACAAACAGCGCTTTACCATATCGTACAAGCATTTGTTCGCTGGATGAGCCCGATTCTAAGCTTCACAGCTCAAGAAGCGTGGCCACTTATTCCTGAACAAACTGAGAAGTATGTATTTACAGCTGAATGGTATGACTTACCTGTTTCATCAAAAGCAAACTTGCTTTCTGAAGCAGACTGGCAAACATTGATTAGCGTAAAATCTGCAGTAAATAAACAGATTGAAGCAGCTCGTAACGCTAAACTTGTCGGTAGTAATCTTTCAGCCAAAGTTGAACTTTGGGCAAATGAATCATTACAAACAGTTTTAAACCAACTGGCTGATGAACTCCGTTTTGTTCTTATTACTTCACAAGTAGTAGTACATCCATTTGCTGAACATGGTGAAGCAACTGAAATGGAAGGCTTACGTGTACAAGTATCTGCAGCTGAAGGTGAAAAATGTGCACGTTGCTGGCATGTCCTTCCGGATGTAAATACACATGCCGATCATCCTGGTTTATGTGGTCGTTGTATTGTGAACGTCACTGGTCGTGGCGAAGTGAGAAAATATGCCTAATTCACAAGCTAAAAAAGGCTTATTCCAGTTTTATCCTCACAACCTCATTTGGCTTGGACTTTCTGTCCTTGCCATTGTGTTGGATCAATGGACAAAATGGATTGCAAGTACACATCTGAACTACGCAGATCCTGTACCTGTGCTTCCATTTTTAAACTGGACACTATTACATAACTATGGTGCAGCTTTTAGCTTTTTATCTGATGCTGGAGGATGGCAACGCTATTTCTTCACATCTTTGGCAGGCTTAGTTTCAATACTTTTTGTATTTTGGTTGCTACGTATGCCTAAAAAAATGGTGGTGCTACCTGTAGCTATCGCTTTAATTTTAGGTGGAGCACTTGGTAATCTAATTGACCGTATTACTTTAGGGTATGTGGTCGATTTTATTCATGTTTATTACCAAAATCATCACTTTCCAGCTTTTAATATTGCGGACAGTGCCATTACTCTAGGTACCATTTTGCTACTCATCGATACATTCTTCCTTGAGAAGCAAAGACCTAAAAATTCGGATGCATAATATGACCGAAATTATTCAACCTAATGAAGAAATTCGTATTACTGACGGTTCTAAAGTTGACCTACACTTTTCTGTTGCTATTGAAAATGGTGTAGAAATTGACAATACACGTAGCCGTGAAGAACCTGTTAGCTTAACTATTGGCGACGGTAACTTGTTACCAGGCTTTGAGAAAGCGCTTCTTGGCTTACGTGCAGGCGATCGACGTACAGTACATCTACCACCAGAAGATGCTTTTGGTCCGTGGAATCCTGAAAATATACAAACTTTTGATACGGTTAAATTCGAACAACGGCCTATTCCTGGTCATATGATCGAGTTTGAAGATAAAGCAAAAGCAACTTTATTTGGTGTTGTGAAGTCAGTAAATGATGATATTACTGAAATTGATTTCAACCATCCTCTAGCCGGCAAAAATATTACTTTTGAAGTAGAAATATTTAAAGTGACTCCAGCTGGTCAGCAAGGCATTAAGATCATGTAAAAAAAGCCCTCGATTGAGGGCTTTTTTATGTTTCAATTTTTATTAGTGACATAAGAATCCTTACAAATTCTATATTCTCACGCACCTATATAATGAATTAAGTTATAAAGATAAAAATCCTTAGGAAAAACATATGCTGGTCTATATTATCGTCGGAAGTGTTCGCGAAGGGCGCACAGCTATTAAAATTGCCAATTGGTTAGAAACAACAATACCCTCATTTAATCTAAAAGATTTTCAAACAGAAGTAATTGATTTAAAAGAATGGAATCTACCCTTATTTTCAGGTTCTCACCCACCTGCTACAGGTATTTATGATCAACCTAAACAACAAGAATGGGCTGATAAAATTGCCCAAGCTGATGCATTTATCTTTATTAGCCCAGAATACAACCACGGTTACAGCCCAGCTTTAAAAAATGCACTGGACTATGTTGGTAAGGAATGGAGCGGTAAACCAGCCGCATTTATAGGTTATGGCTCAACAAATGGTTCTCGTTCTATTAGCCAAATACGCCAAGTCACTTCAAGTTTAAGTATTGTTGACCCAAATGCTGTGATCGAAATACGAGATATCTTCAAACGCAATAAAGATGAAAAATTTGAAGCCAATGAATTTGAATTAAAAGGGCTTCAATCAATTGTTGAGAAACTACAGAAATATCATTTGTCTTAAATTGAACAAAAAGCCTCTTTTTCAAATAAAAGGGGCTTTTTAATTTTATAAACTTTTTAAATAATTCACTATATCAGTATTACCCGCCATTTCTGCAAGCTGTAGTGCTGTATATTCACTTTTATAAGTGACATGCGCTCCTTTTTCAACTAATAGCTTCACTATCTCTAAATGATCATTCTCAGCCGCTGCTTGCAAAGCACTATACCCTTCATTATCAGTCTGATTAGGATCTTCTCCATCTATTAATAATTGTTTTACTTGCTCTAGATCACCTAAAGATGCCCAATAAATCAGTTCTGGAAGAGAGAGTTCTTCATCGTCTTCAGGTATGGGAGAGAAAGAATTAATTTTCACGGGGACACCAAAAATAAAAAACTTCCTCATTATATCCATAGAATCGAGCAAGCATCCAAAAATGATTTGTAGCTCTATATTTAAATAATTCTTTTCTGATTGATTTCTTGCTATAAAAAAACACCCCAACCTCTTTTGAGATTGGGGTGTTTAGAATAATGAGCTGGCGATGACTTACTCTCACATGGGTAATCCCACACTACCATCAGCGCTAAGAGGTTTCACTTCTGAGTTCGGG